>JALZUE010000200.1 GCA_023301705.1 Alteromonadaceae bacterium
CTAATCCTAGTCCTAGGTTAGTACTAACGTTTAGCTTACTTTTTAGTATTCATATTGCTATTAAGGCATGTTTGACGCAAAAGCATTCAGTGGTATTTTAACTTTATCAGGGTTAGCTTCATTATTAATTGCTAAATAATCTTCAATACAGGTAAATACCATTGTACTGCGTAATTGTGCTTTACGGGCTTTAATTTCATTTAAATCAAACCAGTGACAAGCTAATATTTCGTCATCTTGTGGTGTGGTTTTAAATAGTTCGTCAACTTCTATCACAAAACAAAAACGTAAAAATGTTAAATTGAATTCTGGACGATAAAAATAATACATACCTGAAACATAATCAGGAGAAAGTGCTAAGCCGGTTTCTTCTAATACTTCACGCATACAAGCTGATACTAAGTTTTCATTTGCTTCAACATGGCCGGCAGGCTGGTTAAATACATGCTTGTTGTTTTCTAGCTCTTCTACAAATAAAAATTTACCCTTGCAATGTACAATAGCGGCTACCGTGGTATTAGGTTTAAATTGCTCATCACCGTGGTCGTGCGATAAAGCGGTGTATATATTATTGCTCATGTTAGTTCTCAATATTCTAGTCGATACGGTAAAAATTTACACGTTAGCATTACTGTACGCTAGTAGTGCCAATTAAGCTTAACTGTTAACAATAAATTCAGGTATTTAAGTATTTACAGCCAATTAATACGGCATTACCTGGCTGGCGTATAAACTATTTACAGTAATGAATACTGGCCATTTGCAATACCTTTTAAGGTATATTGCCCAATAGAATAACGAATTAAACGTAAGGTAGGGTGCCCTATATGGGCAGTCATTCTTCGCACTTGCCTATTTCTTCCCTCATTAATAGTAATACTTAGCCAAGTAGTTGGAATGGATTCGCGCTCACGTATTGGCGGGTTTCTTGGCCATACATTAGGTTCAGTCATAATGGTAACTTTAGCGGGTAATGTTAAACCGTCTTTTAATTCAACGCCCTTACTAAGTCTATCAAGCGAAGCTTGGGTTGGCACACCTTCAACCTGTACCCAATACGTTTTGTCGGTTTTTTGTTTGGGATTGGCTAATTGGTGCTGAAGCTTACCGTCGTTGGTTAATAACAATAACCCTTCACTGTCACGATCAAGCCTGCCAGCGGCATACACTTCTTTAATATCAATAAAGTCTTTTAATGTTTGGCGGTTGTCGTCGTCGGTAAATTGGCTAAGCACATTAAAAGGTTTATTAAATAACACCACTTTTCTATTGTCGGCAGTAATCACTCGCGTATTCGCTTTGCTATATTTGTTAGGCTTTGCTTGATGCTGTTTATTTAATACACGTATTTTTGAATGGCTTTGGCTTTTGGGTGTGGTTTTTTTACTGGTATTACCCTGTGTGTTTTTTGCTAAACGCAATGTTTTGCCTTTATTCACGGTATTTTTAGGGGTATTCACGTAATTAATCTCGAATATACAGGATATGATGATGATAGCTATATTAAAGTATTTTTAATTCCGATAAAATGTTGAAAAATTTTATTTTTAATAATGAGCAATTCTTTAGTTTATAGACTATCTTTTTTGTTCAAGTTCACGAGTAGGACATTCAATGACTAAATCAACTATTATTTATACAATTACAGACGAAGCGCCAGCGTTGGCGACACAGTCTTTATTACCAATTATTCAAGCTTTTACTGCGTCTTCAGCAATTGATGTTGAAACTCGTGATATATCATTAGCAGCGCGTATTATTGCTAACTTATCAGACTTTTTGCCAGCAGATCAAAAAATGCCAGATTCACTTGCTGAATTAGGCGAGTTAGCAAAAACACCTGAAGCAAACATTATTAAATTACCAAACGTTTCTGCTTCTATTCCACAGTTACAAGCTGCAATTAAAGAACTTCAAGCAAAAGGTATTGCATTACCAGAATTTCCTGAAGAAGCTAAGACTGACGAAGAAAAAGCAATTAAAGCATGTTATTCGAAAGTATTAGGTTCTGCAGTTAATCCTGTATTACGTGAGGGTAACTCTGACCGTCGTGCACCTGGTTCTGTTAAACAGTTTGCTAAAAATAACCCGCACCGTATGGGTGAGTGGGTTGCAGATTCTAAATCACACGTTGCTCACATGGAAGGCGGTGATTTTTACGGTAGCGAGCAATCAGTAACTGTACCTGCAGCAACTGACGTAAAAATTGAATTTGTTGGTAACGACGGTTCAACTAACGTATTAAAAGCGTCTACACCTTTATTAGCTGGCGAAATTATTGATTCATCAGTAATGAGCGCTAAAGCATTACAAGCTTTCTTAGCAGAGCAAATTGCAGACGCTAAAGCACAAGGCGTATTGTTTTCATTACACATGAAAGCAACAATGATGAAAGTATCTGATCCAATTATTTTTGGTCAATGTGTATCAGTATTCTACAAAGCCGTATTAGAAAAGCACGCAGCAGTATTTGCAGACCTTGGTGTTGATGTAAACAACGGTATTGGTGATGTTTACGCTAAAATCACTTCTTTAGACGAAGCTAAACAAGCTGAAATTAAAGCTGACTTAGACGCTGTATATGTTGATGCTCCTGCAATGGCAATGGTTGATTCAGACAAAGGTATTACAAACTTACACGTACCAAGTGACGTAATTATTGATGCTTCAATGCCTGCAATGATTCGTGGCGGCGGTAAAATGTGGAATGCTGCTGGTGAAGAGCAAGACACTAAAGCGGTAATTCCTGATCGTTGTTACGCAACGTTATACTCAGAAACAATTGCTTTCTGTAAAGAAAACGGTGCATTTGACGTAACTACAATGGGTACAGTACCTAACGTTGGTTTAA
>JALZUE010000201.1 GCA_023301705.1 Alteromonadaceae bacterium
GTTTCGTTACCAGTATCAGTTAATGTATAACGAGCACCTTTTCCAATAGTTGTTTTATCAATCAATTTTTTTTTAGCTAATGCATCAATAAATCGCGTAATTGTTGAAGCATCTAACTCCATAATTTCACTTAATTCTTTTTGAGATAAATCAGAATTCTCAGCTAAAGCTGACAAAATATAACCATGTGAAGGTGATAAGCCTAATTTTGCAAACTCATCATTCCAAATTTTTGTTATTTTTTTAGATAATGTAGATAAATTAAAATAAATGCAATTTTCAAACATATTTACCTCACCCTTATTTGTATGTACATACATACTAATATAAATGAAATAAAGTGTCAATTTTAGTATTGGATATTCAGAAGGAGTAAATAGAAAAAGCGCCTCATAGTAACCAAGGCGCCTATAAACAGTAGAACTAAGTATTAATGACCAAGCTATATTTTTCGATTAAACTATACAGTGTTGGACGAGTAATACCTAAAAGATCTGACGTTTTAGACATATTACCTTCAGCAATAGCATATGCCTTTTGTATGGCTAAACTTTCTGCTTGCTCTCGAACAACACGCAAATTAAGATCTAAAGCAAAACTGGCATCTTCATGATCATAAAACCCCAAATCAAATGCAGTTACTTGTGTACCCGTAGTCATAATGACTGAACTTTTCACTTTATTTTGCAATTCACGAATATTACCTGGCCACTTATGTGCCTTAATCGAACTTAAGCCATCTTCAGAAAAGCCTTTAATATTACGTTTATATTCTTGTGCATACTGCTGAAGGAAGTATTGGGCTAAAATCACCATGTCTTCTTCTCGGTCTCGAAGCGGTGGGATATTTAAGGTTATTTCACTAACGCGATAAAATAAGTCTTCCCTAAACTCCTTTTGTGCAACCATTTCTTCTAAATTTTGATTGGTTGCGCAGACCACTCGAACATCAACATCTATTTCTTGTCTACCACCTAAACGTTCAATTTTCTTTTCTTGTAAAAAGCGTAATAACTTAGCTTGTAAGTTAAATGGCATATCACCAATTTCATCAAGAAATAATGTGCCACCTTCAGCACATTCAATTTTACCTTTTGTCGTTTTGTGAGCCCCAGTGAAGGCACCTTTTTCAAAACCAAAAAGCTCACTTTCCAATAAGGTTTCAGGTATGGAAGCACAGTTAATCGCAATAAAAGGCTTATTCTTGCGATCACTTGCTATATGTACAGCATTAGCCGTAACTTCTTTACCTGTACCACTTTCACCTAGTAATAAAGCTGTTATGGACGTTGGAGCTATACGTTTAACCATAGTGCGCAAACGTTCAATAGAAGCACTGTTACCAATAATACCTATATCATTTCCCGCAATAGAACGCATTAATCGATTTTCTTCTTCTATTTTGGCTAACGTTAATGCTCTAGCCACAATAACTTCGATAACTTCTTGCTCTATTGGCTTTTGATAAAAATCATAAGCGCCTGCAGCAATAGCTTTAAGTGCGTTACTTCGGTCATCATTACCAGTAATAACAATAACTTTGGTATGAGGCGCTATGGTTAAGATCTCTTGTAAACAAGCAAGCCCCTCTGTTGCATTCGTTTCATCAGGCGGTAAACCTAAATCTAGTGTGACAACTTTAGGTTCATATCTTCTTACAGCATTAATAGCACTAACCCGATCGCCAGCAAGTACAACATCATAATCAGACAAACTCCACTTCAATTGTTTTTGAATGCCTAGGTCATCATCAACAATTAATAACTTTTCCATATAAAAAGTGTCCTTCACTACTGATTAAAATTTCGGTTAAGAGGTAAAGTTAATGTAAAAACTGTACCTTGATATTCTTCACTCTTTACGGCTAAAGAGCCGGCATTGCTTTCAAAAAACTGTTTAGCTTCAAACACACCAATACCCATGCCTGCATTGCCTTTTGTTGTATCGAACGGTTTAAATAATCGATGTTTAATAAAATCTTCTGACATACCACTACCATTATCTTCAATAATAACAGTCGCTTGAATATCATTAACATCTAATGAAAGCTTCACCCACCCAGAAGCCTTTGTTGCTTCTTGTGCATTTTGTAGCAGATGATTTAACACTGTGTAAAACTTTTCACCTTCAATCGATAAAACACAACTAGGATTCGACAATAGCTCAATCGATGGCTCACGAACATTACATTGCTCAACTACTTTATCAATAAGTTGACTTAGATCCACTTTTTCTATATTTTTTTGTTCTGCCTGTTTATTTCTTAACTGTGTTAATGTTTTTTCTAATCGCTTTGTCGCTGATTCAACCGTTTCAAAAACGTCATCGATAAACTCTGGGTTATTTCGATGCTTAACTGCATTATCAGTTATTAATGCCAATTGAGCTTGTACATTCTTAAGATCATGTACCAAAAAAGCAGACATACGATTAAATGCATCAAATTGCTTAGATTCAGCGATACGATCATTAGCTTCATGTAAAGAAATAAAATTACCTAATTGTTTAGAAATGGCAAAAATTAAATCCCTATCTTCCCAATTTAATTGTTTATGTTCATGCCTACCAGCAATTAAAAACACACCATAAAAAGCTTTACCAATAAATATAGGCACAATATTATTGATCTGTCGCTCTATGAAAACATTAATATTAATTGCTAAACCTTCATATATATCGGGTGTTTTCAAAAACTCTTGTATATCAATAATCCAACCTTTTTCATGACAAAAAGTTGCAACACTAAGCAGCTCATTATTTAATAAGGCATCACTCTCAAGACCTTTACTAAACTTGATATGAAAACTATTTTTATTTGCTTTTTTTAAAATAGCACCGCTCTCACCATCAAGTTTATTTATCATAATTTGAGTCGCCATTTGATAATAACTTTCGGCACTGGTTGTTTCAATTTTTTCAATTAAATCAAGCCATTCGTCACGGTATTCGTATTTATTAGCAAAAAAATTCTTAGTAATAAATACTTTAACTTTTCTACGTAGTGTATCTGTAATAATTAAAGCAAATAACACAAAACTAGCAGGCACTAAGAAAATAACGGTTAGAAAATTACCCCATTCACCACCAATAAAGTTAATAATATAACCCGCTAACGCCATTACCAATAGATAACCACCAGCAATAAATAACATCGAACTATAAAAAACGACATTTCGAGAAATAAACACATTCACCGACCAATCTTTTATACGCCGCGTGCTTATTAATAAAAATGGTAGTGATATCAGTAATATATAAGGCCTTGCATACCATAACACAGGTTCTAAGTGATTTATCATATAAGCTTGTGAGAATATCACAAATTCAAAAATGCTCGTTGAGCCTAAACCAACAACAAGTGGCCATAACGCCCACTTTGCTTTGTTTGAGGCATTACGGAATAATTGCTCTAACAAAATAATTTGCCATAAATTAAATCCTAAAAAGAAGGCAAAAATATAATGCACATGTTCAGTAACATAAAAAGAGAGAGTCCATGCCCCTATAAAAGTAATAAGCCACAGAAATGAGTGTTGTTGAAAGCTTTTATCATGAATTAATGCGCGTAAAGATGTAATGTTACCTCTAGTGCTTAAAATAAGCGTAGGCCATAGCAATAACTTAATAGCTTCAAAAACAAGTACTATTTGTAAATTAATATAAGATTGTAACTGTAAAGCACTTAAAACATTTGCACCTAACGTAACAATAGTTCCAAATAAAACTAAACGCCCCGAGAATGTATTATTTCGAGCCGCCAACAATAATAAAATAAAGATTAATAACGCAAAGCTGGAAAATATATAGCCTAAAAAACCAACTAATGTCATGTTTTGCCTCTAAAATGTCTGGTATCAACATTTTATTTATTAAATAAATAAAAGTTGTTGTCTATTTTTTATAATATATTTTATATATTGGTTAGATGTAAGTATAATTTACAAAGCAACAAGTTTATTATTTTATATTTATTTATATCATTGTTTTAATAAAAAAACCTGAATTAGGTATACTACTTGCTTATTAATAGAAATTAGATAATTTAACACATATAGTGTTAAATTATCTGACACTACTCAATAAATTACTTATAAATAGTATCGAGGATAGTAAAATGGCAAACCATGAACAAAATCAAACTGAACAAGAAAATGTTCAGCAAACTTCTTCGATAGCACCATCGAATTCACGCCGTAAATTTTTTAAAAAAGCCACTGTAGGTTCAGCCCTAATAGCTTCAGCTGCTAGTCAACCAGTATGGGGAAGTTGTGTAAGCTCTATTTCTGGTAATTTGTCAGGTAACGTATCAACACAAGAAGCTACCACTGCTGTTTTCGCAGGAAGAAGCCCTTCGTTTTATGTAAACGCAGCGTATGATCCAAATGAAAATGAACAAACAGAAGAGGTACATGCTGAAAGCAATGCAATTCCAGAAAGTGGTATTTTTATACCTGAATTGGGCACTGAAATAACCTACACGAGTAATTTTCAAGAGCTATTTTCATCTCCTTCTGGTTCAACAAATACTATTCAGCATATTTTAGTTACAAGGGGTAGCCAAAGTGAAAGATTCGAAAGACATTTTGTCAATGCGGTTTTAAATTCACAAACAATGCCTGATTTTCCATATACCTTTACAGAATTAAACGATTTTTTACTTTTAGTAGAAAGTGGTCAATTATCGAAAAGCGAAGCTATTCCTATTTTACGATTTCTTATTGATGGTTTTGCAGATGATACGAATACAGTGCAGTGTGGTACTTAGCTAAGCCTTGAAAGAAGCTCGCTTCATGTATCCAAACAGTTTAATTCAATTACCTAATTATGTTCATTTTCAGGTAATTGAAAATAATACGTTTGTTTTTATTAATAAGACAAGTGAAACGCTATGTTTCGGTTATGATGTATTATGGCTACTCGACACTTTACAAAATAATAGTAATAGTATGCTTTTTACGAAACTATTAACTTCCGCACAAGATGATTTTTCAGATGAAACATCTTCAGATATTGAAGAATCTCTTATCGCTCAAATACAAGAGTTACTTCAACTTAATGTTTTAGTGATTTCTCATTAATATGTCTAACCTTCTTTGCCAAACAGAAAAAAGTGTTTTATTAAAAAAACTTAAAGAAGGCATTGTTGTTAATATTGGTAGTTTTATTTATAAAATATCAATAGATAATCAACAAGCAGCTTTAGACTTTATTAATAACTATGCAGACTTTGAGTGGTTAAGTGATAATCAATTTATTGATTTCAATATTGTAATCAAATCACCTAATGTAATAAGACGTTTTTTTAAGCCTCAAATAAATTTTTATTGTAATGGTAAGGCGCCTTTTATTCCTTTACCCATTAATCAGGGGTATGCGATGTTAGAATGGGGCATGAATTGGTGTGTTGTAAGCCAAGCACATCATTTTTTCATTCTACATGCAGCCGTTGTTGAACGTAATGGTAAAGCCATAATACTGCCAGGTATTCCTGGTGCCGGAAAAAGCACATTGTCAGCAAGTTTAGTCAATAACGGATGGCGTTTACTCTCAGATGAGATGACACTTATTTCATTGAAAACAGGGTTAATACAACCTGTTGCTCGCCCTATCAATTTAAAAAACGATTCCATCGACATATTAAAAAAGCGCCACCCTGATTCAGTATTTAGCCAAAAAGCTCATGATACACACAAAGGCACAGTTTCATTAATGAAACCTCCAAAAGAAAGTGTATTCGCAACACAACAAACAGCTAAAGCACATTTTATTATTTTCCCTAAATATCGTAATAATTCAGGTTTGAAAGTTGAAAGTATAGAAAAGAGCACAGCATTAATGAGTCTAATAGATAATAGTTTTAATTATAATGTATTAGGTAAGGTTGGCTTTGAAGCAGCAACTCTGCTACTTAAAGCAACCGACTGTAAACAGTTTTCATACAGTAATATTGATGATGCTGTAAGTTATTTTAATGACCTTGTTGATACATAGTTATGTTATTAAATTTTTTACAACAACCAACTTCCACTTTAATTAAAAAATATACTGTTGCAGATTGGCAGATATTAGTTAATCAAGCTAGACATCATAATTTACTTGGGCGAGTATTTTATTTATTAGAAAAAAACCAATTACTTTCTTATACCCCAGAGCCTATTATTTGGCATTTTGAATCAGCATTTAAGGTCTCTCAGAGACAGCAAATAAATACATATTTTGAAATAGAAGAAATTAATAAAATATTGAATAAGCATCATGTAGTGCCTATTTATTTAAAAGGTGCTGCATATTGTATACGTAAATCATCTTGTTCTTTTGGTCGAATCTTTTCTGATATTGATGTGTTAGTTTCTAAAGAGCAACTTAGATTAACAGAAACTAATTTTTTCACTGCGGGTTGGCTAAAAACACAAATTGATGATTATGATGAGAAGTATTACCGTATATGGATGCATGAAATTCCACCTTTACAGCATTTTAAACGAAGTACGGTAGTAGATTTGCATCATAATATATTACCGTTAACTAACCGTTATGTTCCCGATATGAGTAAGTTCACTACCCACTCGGTCGAAAACTCTTGGTTTGGTAGTGCCACGACATTATCAGATACAGATTTATTTATTCATAGTGCAGTACATCTATTCACTGAAAGTGAATTTGATAATGGCTTACGTGATTTATCTGATTTATCGATGCTGCTTGACGAGTTTTCAAATAATAATACAGATTTCATACTAACTCTTATTGATAGAGCGAATACATTAGGGTTGTTATTCTTTATTGACTTGGCACTTCGCTATATTGAGAAACTACTTAATAATGAAAATATCGATCGTAAAAAAATCAATGAGAAATTTAAGATACTGAACTATAAACATAATAAAATAAAATCAACAGTATTGGATTATTGTTTTATTCATGTGTTTACTCCCATTCAACCACCAATGATTGTGAAATCGAATAATAAAACACAAAGATTATTGGCAAGCTTTATTTTGTTTTGTCGAAGCCATTTAATGAAAATGCCATTGAAAATTTTAGTACCACATTTAATAAAAAAGACGATTAGGCAAATACAAGATCTATTTAAGCAAAGTTAAAAAATATCGATAAAGCTTTTCTAAACTTAAACTTACCCAATGTAAGGTCTCACCTTTCTTTATTTTTCAATTTTCATTAAGCTTTCTTGTCATTATTTGCGTTAAAACAGGGACAAATAAAAAGCTCGATATTGCCGAAATGCACAAGCCTGAAATAATAACCACTCCTAGAGGTTGCCACAAGCTGCCACCATACAGCGTTAAAGGTAATAAACCTCCAATAGTTGTTAAAGTAGTCAATAAAATAGGTGTAAAGCGTGTAGCGCTGGCATTAACAATTGCCTCAAGTTTGTCACTGCCTAAACGTAAATTTTGATTTGTTGTATCAATTAAAATTATTGCATTATTAACCACAATACCAAATAAACTAATCAAACCAATAAAAGCCATCATTGAAAATGATGTGCCCATTAAATAAAGACCTATACCAGAGCCTGCAATAGCAAACGGAATGGAAGTAAAAATAATTAAGGGTTGTAAAAATGATTTAAACTGCAGTACCAATACAGCAAAAATAGCCAATGCAGTAATCACCATAATTTTTGATAACCCAGCAAAGTTTTTCTTACGCGATTCTTCTTCACCACCTAATTGGTAATAAACCCCTTGAGGAAAGTCATAATTATTTAAGTATGACGTAATTGTATTTGTAACATCACTAACAAGGTAGCCCTTGTCAGCATCTGCTGAAACCTTTGCCATACGTAACTTTTGATGATGAAAAAATTCTGTCTGACCTTTTTGTAATTCAGCTGTTAATACTTGATTAAGTGGTATCGCTTCACCAATAGCATTATTGACAGTAATATCATCTAAACTGGTAATATCTGAATCTTTCTTGCGCACAACAATCGGATAGTTTTCACCATTATCATCATTGTAAAAACCTACCGACTTACCAGACAAAACTGTTTGAAGAGTATTGTCTAAGGTATTAATATCAATATTACTTAACCCTGCTTTGTCGTAATCGATCACTAAAGCTAGCTCTGTATTTGCTTCACCAATAGGGTTGTCAATATTGATAATGCCCGTCGTCTGACTCATAAACTGTGACAAATCGTTTGCAACGATTTCTATATCTTTTAGATTTTCGCCAACAACGCGTACTGTAATTGGTTTATCGGTTACAGGCCCTTGCGTAAACTCACTGATTGTAATTTTTGCCTCAGGCCACAAAGCAAACTCTTTACGCGCTTCTTGAATTAAATGGTAAACCGCATCGTCATCATATTCAGTTAATACAAGTAGAATTTGCCCATACTTTTCAACGCCACGCTTTGGTACTTGGTTATAATAAATTCTAGGGTTAGCATTACCCACGTTCAGTGCCATATTGTCGATAATAGTGTATTTTTCTAAACTACTAGCGACCTTCTCCATTACCTTTCGCGTATTATCTAATGAACTATTAGCAGGCATATTAATATCAACCAAGATCAATGGCTTTTCTGCTTTAGGAAATAAACTCACACCTACTTGAGTGAAAATAGAAAACATACCTGCAAGTAACACAAATGAAATAGCAATCACAAACCAGCGAAAAGCAATCATTTTTCTTAATAATGGTGCATACACTTTTTCCGCAAAGGCATTCACGTAAACTTGAAAGCTTTTAATTTTAGCCGGTTTTTGAGTGAAAAAACGACTTGCTAGCATTGGCGTTAGCGTTAGCGCAATAATCAATGAAACAAATAATACTAATACTACTGTCACTGGCATAGAACGAACAAAGTCGCCAGTACTGCTAGATAACATCAACATAGGTAAAAAAGCTAACATGGTAGTCACTGTACCTGATGTTATGGCCCAACCAACCTTACTCGTACCTGAGCCAGCAGCATTAATTAAGCTACTTACCTTACTTTTTTCTCGATGAATACTTTCTGTAACTACAATGGCATTATCAACAAGTAAACCTAACGCAATAATCAACCCAACAATCGACATTTGCTGTAAACCAAACCCTGTAAAATCTAACCAACCAATAGCAATTAAAAAAGATAAAGGAATAACCGATATAACCACAATAGACTCTCTGAAGCCTAAAAATATCAACGACATTAAACCAACAATGAATAGCCCTTGCCAAAGGTTATCAAAAAAACCGTTAACCCTGACATGAACGCTATCGGCTTGCTCAAATAATGTTTCAATAATAATGTCATCTGGAGTTGATGTTTTAAATGCGTTAATTTCTTGTTGAATACGTTCAGTTAGTTCAAAAATATTAGTATTTTCATTTTGCACTACTGTTAATAAAATCACTTCTTTGTGATCTGCATAAGCTAGGTAATTAGGCTCTAAATCGCCAAAACTCACATTAGCGACATCCTTTAATCGCAATACAAGCTCATCATTAGAAAAAATAACTGTGTCTGCTAAGCTATCTAAGTCTTTAAAGTTTCCTGAAGCTTTTACATTAAAGCGCCTTGTTGAAGCATCAACAAAGCCAGGTGTTATGTTAACAGCACGGCCTTCAAGTACAGCATTAATATCAGTGATGGCTATTCCATAGTGTTTTAAGAGTGCTAAGTTAACATCAACAGCAACAATTTGAATAGGGTAACCCCATATATCAGCATTTCTGACCCCTGAAACAGACTCTATACGCTTTTCAAGTTGCTTCGCATGAAATTCCATTTTTTTATAATCAAGCGGCTCGCTATGTAACGCAAGCTGCATAATGGCTACATTTTTGGGTGTTGCTTTAATAACAAGTACTTCAACGACACCATCAGGCAAATCTGTTTCAACTTCAGCAACCGCTTGTTTAATTTTATTAAACGCAGCATCGGCATCAACACCATAATGAAAGTCGACTTGAATGCGAGCCCCGCCATTTTTAACTTGCGATTCTATTTTTTTAATATTTTCAATATCACCAAATTCTTCTTCAATAGGATCGACAACCAGTGTTTCAATGTCGCGTGGAGAGGCACCAGGATAAACCACTTCAATAAGCGTGATGGGTAGGTCAAATTGCGGATCTTCTGAACGAGGCATTGTAAAATAAGACAAAATACCAATGCACACCATAATTAAGAATATCGTTAGTGTAAACTGAGCGTTTTTTATTGCTAGGTGAGGTAGTTGCATAGAAGTTATTTTTTAATATCAAGATGTTGCCAACCACGAATAACAACATGTAAATCAGTGGCGTTGGCAGAAGAAATTAAATAAGCAAAGTCATTATCTAATTTAAAAATGTCGAAAGTATTATGAGAAAACACATGGGTGCCTGAGTGCTGATGTTCACTTGCAATTAATACAATCGCTTGTCCTTGTTCATTAACTCCTACTAACGCATCAATCGGTAAGCGATAAACAAAATCATTAGATAGCTGCGGAATATGAACATCAACGAGTTGACCAGCAACAACACCATTTTCATGATCAAGTGCAGGTAATAGAATATCTATCAGAAATAAGTTTGCATCAGTGTTAGCAATAGCCGGTATTTTCACTATTTTGCCATGAAACTTCCCTTTACCAGCAATTAATACATCTACTTTTTGCCCTAATGAAACCTGGCCAATTTCAGTACTGGTTAAAGCTACTTTTGCCACCCAGTTTTGACTAAGTGAAGCAATTCTCAATACTTCTTTACCCGGTGTTTGCAATTCACCTAGTTCTGTATGTCGGCTAAGTACAACACCGCTAAAGGGAGCTATAATTTTAGCTTTGTCTAAATTATACGTTGAAACCTGATAAGCAGAACGTGCTGTTTCAACTTCTGTTGTCACTAAATCAAGTTCTTGCTGTGAACCTAACTTACGTCTTAGTAGCTCTTGTGCTCTTTTAAGCTCGCGTTTAGCTTGTAATAACTTGGCAAATTGTGCATTTTTTTCCGCTAATAACTCGTTATCCTCTAACGATGCTAGTAAATCTCCTTGAGAAAATTTATCGCCTTCGTCTACGGATAATACATTTAAATAACCATTAGCTTTAAACGTCAGTAAGGCCGTATTTTTAAAAGCTAATTTACCTGTTCTATGAATAGAATCTGAAAAAGGCTCAACAACAACATGTGTTGTTTCATAGTTTTGACTAAATGCATTTACATTTATTAATGTAAAAAAAACAAAAAAAATAATACGTTTCATTTGAATAACAGGTCAATAATAAACAGTTAATTGTATTATTAACTTTAGGACTTTTTTTTATGAAAGTACATGATGACGTTTGAATTAACTAAAAGAGTTAAAAACTAGAAAGAAATATAAACAAATGGCGCTTTTGGCAGGAATCGAACCTGCGACTCAGACTCCGGAGGTCCACGTGATATCCACTTCACCACAAAAGCTTAATTGCATGGCGATTCTAGTCAAAACATGTTTCTAAAGCTAGTGTTAGTTATCATTAAATTAAAAAAATAAAGAGTTATATTCAAATCACTTTTATTAGTTTAATAATTGCTCAACTTGTTTAGTTTGATGAATAAAAATAGTATTCAACTGTTCCATAACATCTGTTGCTAACTCAAAGTATTCCTCACTATTTACCGTAATAATTTGAGCGTGAATTAAATTATTATAAATAATAGTATTTAACTCGTTCATTTTATTTGTTGCATTCAAAATTAATTTTTCATGTTCTTCTTTTTCGTTTGGTAAAAAAGATAACTTCCTCAAAGTATTACTAGTTATGTTTGTCATACTTTCAGACAAAAAACTTAACTGTATTTTTTCAACACTTGAACAGTATGACTTAGCAGTAACACCACTACCTATAGCTCTAGATTGACCGATACTTTCAATGGCAGAAACTAATTCACGCCATGTGTACCCTATTTGTGGTAGCTCAGGCAAGTAGTCTGAAACTAAATGTGAATATTCGGCCAAATCCTCGATTAAATAAATTAAATTTCTTATCATGCGCGTATGCTGCTCAAAACTATTAACAATAGTTAATTGTTCATTATGTTCAAGTAATCTAGACCAATGATCTAAGAAAGCTACCCATCGCTCATCTGTAACAATTTGTTCATTATGTATTTTACTTATCAATTCAGATACTAAAGCTTTTAAAGAAATTAGTTGGGTCTGTGCTTTATTGTCACCACCAATACAAGCAGCATTTAAACCACGGTGCTTTTGTATATGTGCAATTAAGTTTAATAATTTCAAAATACTGATCAAACCAGTTTTTTGTTGAGTATTAATTAGGTTTTTTCTATTTTTCTTAATTAAAAAAATAGCTAGAGTAGAAACAAGTGAAACAGCAATAATAACAACAATGGTCATAATATAACCTATTAATCCTGATTAGATTGAGTGAGTTTACGTAAATGGTTAGCTACTTCTTCTGATTGCGTAGCAATATTTGCATTATTTTGGGCACCAAGTACAACACTTGATATATGTTCAGAAATTTCATGTGCAGCTAACGCCTGTTGTGTTGAAGCTGTACTTACAGCTTCCATTTGTTGCTGAACTTTATCCGTGACAGCATTAATATGAGTAAAAGAACCATCAACGACCTTCACCTGCTCAATACATTTGTCAGCTTTTTCCACAACCGCAGACATCGTTGTCACTATTTCATTACTTTCATTAAGCACTTCTTGAATATTATCAACAATTTGGTGAGTTGAAATATCGGTTCTACCAGCTAATGCTCTTACTTCTTCAGCAACAACAGCAAAACCTCTACCGAACTGCCCTGCTCTAGCGGCTTCAATTGATGCATTTAAAGCGAGTAAATTAGTCTGCTGAGATATTTGCTGAATAGACTGGGTTATTTCATGAACATTACTGACTAATTGATTCAATTGAACCATTCTTTTTTCTGTACCTATAGCACTTTCACTAACTTCAAGCACAGCATTATTTAATGAGACTAAGATTTCTTTGCCTTTTCTAGCCGTATCAGACGCTTGACATGATGATTCATGTGCTTTCTTTATTTCTGTATTCACTTCAAGTAAAGATTGACTCATTTCATCAACTGCTGCGGCAGTTGAATTAGTAGCATCGGATTGAGATTGCACATTACTTTTTACATTCGAAGATATATCAATCACTTGAAGTGCAGCATATTCGACCTCTTTATTTTTATCTTCATGAGCACTATTTACCCTTCCCAACTCACGATAAGATTTAATCAAAGGATCAATAAAATCAATACTAATTAAACTATTAAAATGAACTTCTCGATGATCAAAGTCTTTAGCAGTAATTGTAGAAATCACTTTTTTAAGGTGTTTAAACTCATAATTAAGAATATAAAAAACACCTATAGCTAAATATATATACACAAAAACAAGTAAAAATAGCTCAGGCTTTAGATTAAAAGAAGGCAGAAGAATACTGCTAATTAAAATAACAACAGAAAGCGCAAGTACTAAAAAAATAGAATAACTAAAACCAATAGCTTTAATTAACAGCCGAAGAGGAAAAAATAAATTGTGCATTTTTAATATCTAACTCAAATATAAAAATATATCTTTAAAAAAAGCAAAAAACGAACCATAAAACAAACCATTGAAATATAAGAATAAAAAAAACATTAGCCACGTTTTTTATTTTAAATGCTCCACAATGGTGATTAATTTGCTTGATATAAAGTAGAAACAATCAAATCATGCACATGGTATTTTACTCTAAAGGTGATAAGCTAAAATTAAAGGAATTAACACAATATAGGGGAAAGCAACAGTTGGCCTCAATGATTGCTCTACATATAATTTTATTAAGCCCAAATGATTAGGCCTATTATTTATGAATTCACTATTAAATTGAAAGCTCTTATTTAACTCTGTATTTTGCGAAGCTATTTCTCCTTCTATCAAATATAAACGTTGTTCTATCCTACTTTGAAAGGTTTTCCAAATACCATCTTGTAACCATAAGACAAAAGTAATACAAACTAAAAAAACAAAATTAATAGATAATCCAACACCTAATAAGACTACAGATATAGCGAAAACCTTTATTAATAAAGAAAACTTTTCATAACTATCATACTGATTTTGAAGAACTTCCCACTCTTTTTCAAATAAAGACACACATAAACCTTTTAAATAAAATACAATTAATTACATAATGACAATTAATGTTTAAAGTTTCAATAAAGTTGATAAGCCTCTCACACTTTCGTACAGTAAAGACATCATAAAATATATAAGAAACACCATGCTAAGTTCAATACCAGCAAAACACTTATGTAAGATTACACTTTTAGGAAATTTGGTCTCAAAACCCGAAATACGATATTTAGCCAATCCTGTTGTTGCATTAGCTGAGATCAGGTTAGCTACTAATTCACGCTGGTATGATAAAGCCACTAAGCAATACAAAGAATGGGCTAGTTTTCATACGATTAAAGTCATAGGTGATACGGTAGAAAACACGTTATTACAAGCCGATAAGGGTGATGTATTACTTGTACATGGTTACCTTCTTAACAGCAAAAAAAAAGAACGTGAAATTATTCATGCAAATTTCACTCAAATATTTAATAAAGGTTATGCTCAATCCATTAACTTACTGCAAGTAAGTGGACAACTTTCAAGTGAAATAAAGCTGATGACAACTGAACAAAATAAGCTATTTGCTGAAGGTATTATTACTATTAATCATCAAGTACTTTCTACTACAACTAAACAGCTAGAAACTATTAGTATAAACCGTCCTTTTCAAGCTTGGGGCAAGCAAGCACAATATATAAATGATAATACAAAAATAGGAGATAACATTATCATTGAAGGTAAGTTAAGCTACTTAAAAAATGAACACAAAACTCAATATGTTGAAGTTAAACAAGTGGTAGTATTAAAAGTATAAAGTATTATACTAATGATTGAAGTTTGTGAAAATTCAAATAAATGCAAAAGGGTTTAAATTAACAATGTTGTTTTTTCAGTTTTTAATGAAAAAAATAAAGTCATATCAACACTATAATATTAGGCATTGGGTATGTTTATTAATACTAGTAATTAACTGTCCTGTATATGCAAATATTGTCTTAAATGAAATTACTTCTTATAAAGATCAAGGCTTAACATTTAACTGGGAAAGTATAATATCGCACCCCCAACATGAGAATCATTTTTATATCTACAACGTTCAAGGTGTGGTGACTGAAATGGTTAATGGACAGTTATCTACGTCTCCTATTATTAATTTATCAACGGTCTTTGCCCAATCAGATATAAAGTTAACAACAATAAGTTTACATCCTAATTTTCATTTAAAAGATTTACCAGGATATCAAACATTTTATACTGCTCATCAAGAACCCATTAATTCTAACAATGAACAATTTCGAATTGATGAGCTGACAGAAAACAGTCGATATGACTTAGTAGTTAATGAATGGCGCTTAAATAATGACACTTTCATTGCTGATTTAACAACTCAGCGTGAAATTATTCGTATCGCATCACCTGAGAAAAATAATACAATAAAACAAATTGCCTTCAACCCTTACCTCAAACCTTGGCAAGATGGTTTTGGTTCTTTATATATAGTACTTAATCATGCTGAAGGATATAAAGATACCCCTCTATATTCTGGTGCTTTATTACATATACATCCTCAAAAGTTTGGTTTGAGAAATTATACTGTTCCGGAAAAAAATCCTTTTAAACGAAATAGTAATATACCGAATGAAATTATCGCTTATAACCTTAATAATATTACTAACATACTATGGAACAAAACGGATAATACACAATGGTTTTATACTGAAGTTTCTGCGAAAGAGACTTTATTAAAAAAAGTAAAAATAGGTCAAACATCTGAAGCAAAAAGAGAAAAAATAATATGGAATAACCAAAGTACCAATAATAAACCATCAATTGTTTGGTATGAAGGGAGTAAGTTAACTAATATTATTTATCAATTTATCATTTTAGAGTTTATTTCCGAACAATGGCAGTTAAGTAGTGTTGATGTAAACAAAAATACAACTATCGAAAAAACAATTTTAGCTCCTATTTCGAATGATAATAAACAAACTCAATTACGCTTAATCGTTAATAATAAAAAGGAGCTTTTATTACTTAACCTTACTAAAAAAACCATCAGTGAAATTAAACAAATAGGAAAATCACAAGCTAATCAATCAAACAATAACAATATCCCTCAGCTTAAAACAAAACTAAAAAATCACCTGTTATGGTTATTGGTAATTGCGTTAGTTTTATTATTTATTTTCGTCGTAATTATAAAATTACGTAATTTTGACCAAGAAAAATCACTCGTTAGAAAGTTATACGCAAAGTTTAATTTTATTCATAACAATGAAGCGATCGAGTTATATAAACGTCATAAGGCACAACCACAAGAAACATTACAAGTCAGTCAAATACAATCAGTTAATATATTATTAAATAATGAAATAATTAATACGGTTGATAATGAAGACAATGCTTTCACAGAACAAGCTAAAAAAAGAATGCTACAAACCATTTCGTTAGAGCATCGTTTAAAAATGGTCGATAACCGTAAACGCATTATCATTGTTGAGTTTGTGATAAATAAAAACATTAAACATCAATTATCATTATATGTCAGACGTGGTAATCAACGTTATACACGCACCGGTTACCAAGAAAGCCTTATTATGTTGGTACATTTATGCAACACAATTAGTGAAAAAATCAATCAACATGAATAACTATCTAGACTAATCAAAATAATAAGCAATATTTTTTATTGGTCTAACTAATTATAAATACACTACAATGCTCTACACTTTAAAACCTTAAGCTTCCTAATTAAGTATGTCGTTACATTTATTAAAGCCTAGTTTTGTTATCACGCTATTTGCGCTTATTCTATTTTGTATTATTGCACTTCCTAGTCAATTACTGTTTAACAATCCTGAATTACAACAACAACTCACAGAGCTAACACCATCAGGTTTCAGAGGTATGTTGTTTTTACTCGTCGTATTGTCTTTATTAACAAGTATCGCCTTGCCAAGACAGATAGCAGCTTTTATTTGTGGCTACAGTTTTGGTTTCATTAATGGCGCTATTATTGCTACTTTAGCTGCCACAATGGGCTGCTTCATTACGTTCATTATCGCTAGGAAATGCTTGAAGGTTTGGGCAGTTAAATTTTGGCCTAAACAAACTCAAAAAATTACTACATTTTTAGCTGATAAGCTCTTTTATAAAGCCATTATTATTCGTATTTTACCGATAGGAAGTAATTTTCTAACTAATATGATTGCAGGTGCTTGTGCAATGCCTATAAAGCCTTATTTATTAGGTTCTTTTATTGGCTTTATTCCACAGATGGTGATTTTTTCATTAGCGGGTGCAGGTATTAAACTAGAAAGTAATATTCATATTATTGTGAGTGTAATATTATTTGTTATCGCTAGCCTAATGAGCTACTGGCTATATAAAACAAAAAAAGAATATAACACCTAAAGTCTTGTAACATTTCAGGTTCAAACGTTGTTTTATTGAAGAGCTGTACAAACGTAATTCACACTTATTCAGTTTTGAACAAACAACAAATAATACGAATAAAAAAGCCTCATATAATTCATCATTATATGCGGCTTACATTGTACTCATTTAGTTAGTGTTAACTAAAATTTCAACACATACTTATGGTGCAGTATAACTATACGGGCCAACCCAGTTATAACCTTTACCATTAACCTTTACGCTATGTTTAGCTGATGTATCGGCGTTATTATTAGCAAGCATAAATATTTTAGTTTTGCCTTTAACTGTTTTAATTGAAACAACGGTGTAATCAGCAGTATCTTTTAATACCGTTAATTCAGCAATTTCACTTGTTGAACCTTTTGCTGATTCACTGACGTAACTATAGCTACCGTGAGGTTCAATTATTGAAGCAAATAACGTATTCTTAGCTTCTTTTCTTCGTACAATTATCGCAGGATCTTTACGTAAATTATAATCAGGATCATTAGCGCCAATACGCGTTAATAATACTTCATCACCTTTTTCTGCTGCTGTTGTTAACGTATAGAATTCATTATTATCAAACCATGAAAATTTCGTATTCGTTGAATCAACTTGGCCTTTAGATTCTAAATATAAATGCTGGTAGCCATGACCTTCGCCTAATGGTTTTAAAACACTTTCGGCTTTCAATTTCACATTACTTTCAAGTATTTGACCAAAATAATAAAACGGTAAATCATATTGATTAGACTTTTTAGAGTTCACTTTAAATAGATCAAGTAATAAAGGTTTCGCAAAATCTTCATCTTTAATGATTGCCATTGTTCTATGCATTTTTGTACCAGGGTATGCATTAGTTTCTTTCGCACTCACTACCTGAACATTTTGATTACTAGCATCATAAAAATGTAAATTCGAATGATATTGACTACCAATGTTATAGCTACCATTAAAGTGAGAAACTTCATTTTGAACTAAGGTATTGTGTGCAATTGTTTGTTTTGCCCATGTTTTATTTTCAGGTAAGTAGTTACCACCGCCTTTTTGACCAATATTTACAAAACGACTCATTCCGTAATCTTGTAATATTTCATTGCCTTTACTGAATAAAGAATACGACAATTTATCATAATGACCATGACTAAGACCTTGAGCGGTATACTTAAATAACAAGGTTAAATCTTCTTTGCCGTAGCGAAGTAAGGCTAAACCACCTTTATCACCTTGAGCACCATCTGAATAATTCGCTGAAGTTTTTTCAAACTCTGTTGATAAACCATCACGAATAGCAGCAGCAACCGCAAAACCTGCATCATCAAGTAAAACACGGCCATGCTTTTGAGCAATGCTTAGTAAACTAGGATCTTGGTTACCATAATAATAGCCAAGGTTCACTGCAGTAATCAAAGCACTATTTTGGTATGACATACCCTTTTGTGCATCATTAATTGCAAAGAACTCACCCTTTGCATTTGATAAATTAATTAATACGTTTACCGCTTTAATTAAAACACCGTCTTTATACTCTAACGCACCAATTTCAGGGCGTGTGTTGTGTAAAGCTTGTGCAAAAATTAAAAATGGATACATTGCATAACGTTGATAATAAGGGCCTTCAGTATAATAACCTGCTGGTGAAAATGGTTCGTTTAAGTTACTTAAAAAACCGGGTTTTTGACCTTTAACTTTAAGAAAACCACCGTCATTATCTTTCGTTTCATATGAAAGACCGTCATTTTCAATGCCGTGCAATGCTCGTTGAATAAGCTCTTCGTCTTGCATCACTAAACCTATCATACCAACAGCAGCAACACCCCATGTACTATGATTGTGTACACGATTAAAAAACTGAGGAGTATCAATTGAAATATGGTCAGCAAACGGTTTGAATAAGTTGTTTTCAAGTGTATCGCGCTCACCTTTTGGTAACCATTCATAAATAGCGTCGTAAGCTTGGCTGGCATATACCAACCAGTTTGCGTCATTTAGTGATTGCCAAAACAGTTTTCCGCGGGCATAAGAACGTGTTTGAGGGTGTAAAGGTAATGTTTTATACATAGCTTCATATTGAAAAAACATATCTCTTACATAATTAGCATATTTTTCATCTTCAAGAATTTGAAATAACACACCTGCTTTTTGTAACATAAAAAAGTTACGTTTATGTCTTTGATGCGTATAGCCACCTGAAAAATCACGTGGAATTGGGGTCTCAATACCCATTTTTATTTCAGCATCTACTTCGGCTTTAATTAATGCTAAAGAGTGATCAAATAATGGCGTTTTACCTAAGCCTTGTTGAATTTTTTGAAT
>JALZUE010000202.1 GCA_023301705.1 Alteromonadaceae bacterium
TGACGTATTAATACAATTTCCATATTGTTTCCATGTTATTTCTATGTAAGAAAAGCTAGCTCCTTGCTAACTGCTTCATTAATGTGTGAACCGATCTACTATAAAATACTATTATGCAGACATCACTACAAAGGCAACAGCATAATGTGCTTCATCAGACAAACTAATATGCCAAGAAGTAGCACCTAGGTCAGTCGCTAATTGTTTGGCTGTATCTAATAAAACTAATATAGGCTGCCCGCTTGCTAATGATTCTATTTGAATATGTTGAAACGACACCCCTTTAGCAATACCAGTTCCTAACGCTTTTGAAGCAGCCTCTTTCGCTGCCCAGCGCTTTGCTAAATAGGCAACTGAAAATGATATGGTTTGATAATGCCCATATTCACTTTCTGTTAATACACGTAAAGCTAAACGATCACGTACCTTATCAGTCATTTTCTCTAAACGACGAATATCAACAATATCAGTACCAATACCAATGACAGACATATTATTGTCTCGCTTCCAACATCAGCTGCTTCATGTCACGTACAGCTTTATCTAAGCCATCTATCGCAGCCCGAGCAATAATTGCATGCCCAATGTTTAATTCAATGATCTCTTCAATCGCGGCAATAGGCTTAACATTAAAATAATGTAAACCATGACCTGCATTGACTTTTAAGCCTTTGCTACTTGCATATTTAACACCTGCAATAATATGCTCAAGCGCCGCTTGTTGTTCAGCTTCGGTTGTTGCATCGGCATAATGCCCTGTATGTATTTCAATATATGGCGCTTTAGTCGCAACAGCTGCATCTATTTGAGCAATATCTGCATCAATAAATAAACTTGTTTGAATATTATGAGCAGAAAGTCGAGTCACTGCATCACTAATACGCTCAATGTTGCCTAAGACATCTAAGCCACCTTCGGTTGTTAACTCTTCTCGTTTTTCTGGCACTAAACAACAAAACGCTGGTTTTACATCACACGCAATATTAATCATTTCATCAGTGACGGCCATTTCAAAATTCATACGTGTTTTTATGGTTTCTTTTAACACATAAATATCGCGATCTTGAATATGACGTCTATCTTCTCGTAAATGTACCGTAATACCTTCTGCACCCGCATGCTCAGCTACTGCAGCCGCATGCGCTGGATCTGGGTAATTTGTGCCACGTGCTTGTCTTAATGTGGCAATATGATCTACATTGACACCTAGATAAATATCTTTCATTTATATTGTCTCTTTCTTTTTAGAATGAATATATTGACGATTTCTTTTATCAATATGATCATATTGATGTTTAAGCTCATATAAAATTTAAAATGCTAACCTGTTTTCTTTTTAAATAACTTTTTTGAGTTTAAGGGTTTATTCCCTAATAATGGCGTCATAATTTGTCGCATTAATAATTTAAACGTATATCTCACCGCTTGCTCTGATAAATCATTGTGAGCTATTGCCAATAAATGCTGCTTATCATAGCAAGGTTGCGGTAATTTGTTGAGCGCTGGCGTAAACCCTTGTTCAGTAATATAGTAATAATGTGTACATGAACTATCATTCAATTCTGAGAAATCAATTGTCTGCCCTAACTCTTCTAACAACACTAATTCAAAATTACGTAATACTATTTCGATATTTTCTTGATTATTCAACGCCTGTAAACTTAAAAAGTATTGCTGGTATAATGTTTGGCATGGAATCAACTCTCCCAACAAACGCACCACTAGTTCATTTAAATAAAAACCACTATAAAGAAAGTTTCCAGTAAATATAAATGACTTACCACTAGGTTCAACCAAGCTTAGATTTTTTAAGGCATGAGCGCCTTTATACGAAATAGATAATGGTGAAAATGGCTGTAGAATTGCTCGTTTATTCGATTTTACACTGCGACCAGTATAGGTAATAGCCGAAACACGACCATGCTCTTCAGTAATAAAATCAAGTAGCAGCTGATTTTCTTTATAAGGGCGAGAATGAAGTAAAAAAGCGTTTTGTGTATCGTTATATTGACTGTTTCGAGTGGAATTATTCATATTATCGCTTGTAGTTTAATTGTCGATATTAATACTGAGCATGCCATTTATCTAACAAAGCAAATTTTACAAAACAAATTTCAAAAAACAAAGTAAAGGTGTATTAAGCGAACAAATACACCTTTAACAAAAACTAAAACCTAAGATGAATAATCATCACCATAACCCAGTGATCGTAAAGCACGCTCATCATCCGCCCAACCTTGCTTCACTTTTACCCATGTTTCAAGAAATACGCGTTGACCAAATAACTCTTCCATATCGCGCCTTGCTTCTTGACCTATAGTTTTCATTTTCTCACCTTTGTTACCAATAATCATGCGCTTTTGACTATTTCGTTCAACCAACACTAAGGCGTTAATATGTAGCACACCTTTTTCGTCTTGTTTAAACTGTTCTATTTCAACTGTGGTTGAATAAGGTAATTCTTCACCGGTAAAACGCATTAACTTTTCACGCATTATTTCTGATGCCATAAAACGACTTGAGCGATCGGTTATGTAATCATCAGGAAACCAAAAGTCACTTTCGGGTAAGCAATCAAAGCATATTTGTTTAATAATGGCTAAGTTATGCCCTTTCTTCGCAGAAATAGGCACAACTTCTTTGAAGTCATACTCTTTGGCTAACTTTTGTAAATGAGGTAATAACTCTTCTTTGTCTTGAACATTGTCTGATTTATTGACCACTAAAATACAAGGTGCGCCAGATTGCTTGATTTTTGTTAACACAAGTTCATCATCTGGTGTCCAGTGAGTGCCTTCAACCAAAAACAAAATTAACTCAACTTCAACAATAGAGCTACTAGCAGCACGATTCATTAAGCGATTGATTGCGCGCTTTTCTTCATTATGTAAACCTGGGGTATCAACTAAAACGGCTTGATTGTTATCTTCGGTTAAAATACCAAGAATACGATGACGCGTTGTTTGTGGTTTACGTGAAGTAATACTAACTTTTTGCCCTAGCAAAGCATTTAATAATGTTGATTTTCCGACATTAGGTCTTCCAACAATCGCAATTAAACCACAATGTTGATCTGATGATTCTTGGTGTGCTAATTCATCGTTAGATGAAGGGTTATTTTCCATTATTAATTTTGTCCAAAACTTGTTGAGCTGCAGCTTGTTCTGCTTTTCGTCGACTGGTTGCTTTTGTAATTACGGTATCGCTAATCACTTGTGTTTTACAACTCACTGTAAACATTTGATCATGTGATTTACCGGTAATATTAATCACTTCATAGGTAGGTAATGGTATTTTTCTACCTTGTAGGTATTCTTGTAAACGTGTTTTAGGATCTTTATGAACACCCGGTTTAATTACCGCTAAATGTTCTGAAAACCAGCCTAAAATTAATTGTTTACACGTTTCTAAATCTGAATCTAAATATACCGCACCAATAATAGCTTCAATCGCATCTTCAAGAATAGACTCTCGCTTGTGCCCTCCGCTTTTTAATTCGCCAGGACCTAAAATCAGAAACTCACCTAAACCAAAATCTGTAGCTAATTTGGCTAAAGTTACACCTTTAACTAAGCTAGAACGCATGCGGGTTAAATCACCTTCCGAGTGCTCAGGAAATTTTTCATATAAGGTTTCTGCAATCACAAAACCCAAAATTGAATCACCCAAAAATTCAAGGCGTTCATTATGCTCACCTTTAGCACTACGATGGGTTACCGCTTGAATTAGCAGTTCTTTATTGTTGAAAGTATAACTAATTTTCGTCAATAGCTTATTATAAGCTATTGGGTTTTTCTTGATGTTCAATCAATGCCGCCTATACGTGAAAAACGAATACCAGTAGGGATCCAAGTAGGTAAAAAATCATCTGCTGTGTTTTCAAAATCAAAACTCATCCAAATAGCAACCGCTTCACCCACTAAGTTTTCTTCAGGGACAAAACCCCAAAATCGGCTATCTGCACTGTTATCTCGGTTGTCACCCATTGCAAAATAATGACCTGCAGGTACGATAAACTCATCTCTAGAAGTGCCAGCTTGCTGACATAAGCGTAAGCCAGCATGTCGACAAAAATTAGAGGCTTGAATGTGAGCATTTGTTTGGTTATCAATCAATATTTCGTGTGTTTTATTCGGCATAATAGATGCGTAACGGTATAAATCATCTCCGAATTCACCTTTACTAACAAACTCAGTAATCACCTTTTTCATTTCTGGACAAACATCATCACTAGCTTGACATGCAGGTTGTATATATAACGATTTATCACGATAAATAATACGATCACCTGGTAAACCGACAATACGTTTAATATAGTCAATTCGAGGATCTACTGGGTATTTGAATACCGCCACATCACCACGTTCAGGCAAACCATTCTCATAAAACTTATGGCGTGCAATAGGATCACGTAAACCATAGTTAAACTTATTTACCAAGATAAAATCGCCATCTAATAATGTTGGCATCATAGATCCAGATGGTATTTGAAAAGGCTCATAAATAAATGAACGTAAAATTAATACAAATGCGATAACTGGAAAAATTTGCACTGCGGTATCTACGGCTCCTGATGGTTCAATAATTTTAGCTTTTACACTTTCCGATAGTTCACCTTCACACTGTTGTTCAGCCTGAGTTAACTTTAACGCTCGCTGAGGTGCTAAATAAAACTTATTAACAAACCAAACAATGCCAGTAACAAAGGTAAGTATTACTAAAAATATTGAAAAATAAACTGCCATATTAATTCCAAACTATCCTGTTATTGGTCTAACTTAAGTACTGATAAGAACGCTTCTTGAGGTATTTCTACATTACCTACTTGTTTCATTCGTTTCTTACCATCTTTTTGTTTTTGAAGTAATTTTTTCTTACGAGAAATATCGCCACCGTAACATTTTGCGGTTACGTTTTTACGTAGTTGTTTCACTGTAGTTCGAGCAATAACGTTGTTGCCAATTGCCGCTTGAATGGCAATATCAAACATTTGACGGTGTATTAGCTCTTTTAATTTTTCAACTAACATGCGACCACGAGCAACAGAATTGTCACGGTGAGTTATCATGGCTAAGGCATCAACACGATCACCATTAATCATTACATCAACACGCACCATGTCTGCAGCCTGAAAACGCACAAAGTTGTAATCAAGAGAAGCATAACCACGGCTAGTTGATTTTAATTTATCAAAGAAATCCATCACTACTTCAGCCATTGGTAACTCATAAGTCACTGCAACTTGATTACCATGATAAACAATATCTTTTTGCATACCGCGTTTTTCAATACATAAGGTAATAACGTTACCTAAATGCTCTTGTGGTACTAAAATATTTGCTTGTACAATAGGTTCACGAATTTCATCAATATTATTAATTGGCGGTAAATCACTCGGATTATCAATCGATAATAAATCGCCATTCGTACAGGCTATTTCATAATTTACCGTTGGTGCTGTGGTAATTAAATCAAGATTATATTCACGCTCTAAACGCTCTTGAATAATTTCCATGTGCAACATGCCAAGGAAACCAATACGGAAACCAAAGCCTAATGCTGAAGAATTCTCTGGTTCAAATAATAACGAAGCATCATTTAAGCTTAACTTGTTTAACGCATCACGAAAGCTTTCATATTCATCAGAACTGACAGGAAAAATACCTGCATATACTTGAGGCTGAACTTTTTTGAAACCAGGCAATGGAGCTTCAGCTTCTTTTTTCGAAATAGTGATGGTGTCACCTACTGGCGCACCATGAATTTCTTTAATACCAGCAATAATAAAACCAACTTCACCTGTTTTTAATATACCAGTTTCTTTTTGTTTAGGTGTGAAAATACCTACTTTATCAATGATATGCGTTTGGCCAGTAGACATAACGACCATTTTGTCGCCTTTCTTCACTTGACCATTCATTACACGTACAAGTGACACAACACCTTGGTAATTATCAAACCATGAGTCAATAATAAGCGCTTGTAAATTTGCATCAGGTTCACCAATAGGCGCCGGTACATTTTCAACGATCGTTTCAAGCACGTCTTCAATGCCTAAGCCTGTTTTAGCTGAACAAGTCACCGCACCGGTTGCATCAATACCAATAATATTTTCAATTTCTTCTGAAACACGATCAGGGTCTGCTTGCGGTAAATCAATTTTATTTAAAATAGGTAGTACTTCTAAATCCATTTCTATTGCTGTGTAACAGTTAGCAACAGTTTGAGCTTCAACCCCTTGCCCGGCATCTACTACTAATAATGCACCTTCACATGATGCTAATGAACGAGAGACTTCATAAGAGAAATCTACATGGCCCGGAGTGTCAATGAAGTTTAGTTGATAGACCTCACCATCATTAGCTTTATAATCTAAAGTAACACTTTGCGCTTTAATGGTTATGCCTCTTTCTCGTTCTATGTCCATAGAATCAAGAACTTGAGCTTCCATTTCACGCTCTTGTAAACCACCGCAATGCTGAATAAGACGATCAGATAACGTTGATTTACCGTGATCAATGTGGGCGATAATAGAAAAATTTCGGATATGTTTCATAGATGAAAAAGGATCGTTCGCGACTAAAATTTATAATAATTCAATTTTAACTAATTTACGGCTAGCAAGCTATCTTTAGTTGAATAAAGGTGTGGTTATGAAACACACTGCTATCAAAAACTTAACTTTTACGAATAAGTTTAGGCATTAGATTAGCTTGTTGAGTGAGGTTTTTTTGAAAATGGCTTGCTGTTTTAAAACCTAAAAAACCACCTAAAAAAGCTAACATTATAGTTAAAATCTCATGAGATAATTGGTAGTTCATTGTCAATAATTGACCAATACCTGCAAACAAAAATAAACCAATTAAAGGAAAGAAATAGACCTGCCAAGCACTCATAAGTAATTTATCTTCAGAAATACCCAAAATTACTTCTTCACCTAACTTAACGTTTAAGTTATTGGCTATTTCTGCGGTTAATTTTCGTTGTGGAATTGCTTTAGCTACTTGTCCGCTGCCACAAGAATCAACTTGATGGCAACTACTGCAGCTTGATTTAACTTGGCTTTGCACAGTGACATGATGTTCATTGACGGCGATAACTACCGCTTTCTCTTCCATCATAAGATTAACGCCTATTAATTTAAGTTAAAAGTAATTGAGTCAGCAATTTTTTGTGCTGTTTCTGCTGGTATTTTACCAACAACACTTACTTCAATATTATTAGAAATACCGTTAAAGACAACTGTAGCACCGTCATACACAATACCTGATTTGCGTTGAGCTTCTTCACTTGGACTAACATACACTGACACATCAACTAAACCATCGCTAAACATTTTGAACTCTGAAGGCTGTTGCGTATGCACTATTCTGTGCGTATTGGCATTAATTTGTTTAAAACCGACAGGCAACCAGCCAGCTTGCCAAGGGTGTTCTTGTTTATTTATTTCTTCTGGTAAATCAATCACTTTAGGTAACTCAGACGTTTTTACTTGCTGTAATGAAGGGTTAATTGCTTCATTAAGTTCAAGGTGAGTAAATTGAACTTGTTCAAGCACTTGACCTTGTTTATTCATTACCGCTAATTTGAGCAACAAGCCAGACTCTTGATCTAACCATAACCAGTAATTAAATCGATAGGGATCTTTAGAAACAATACGAATGCTGTCGGCTGTTCTGCCCAAAATACGACTACGCCCTAAAGAAACAAAATCGTAATATTCATTAAGCTGTGTTGTATTACCTGATAATATTTCAGGAATAGGACTATTAATAAATGCGCTATTAATTGAATGTGGCGTATTACCCATTTCTAAATAGCTAACAATATTATTACGTCGAACAATATCGCGATGTGGGCCATTTAATACAGACAATACCTCAAGTTCAATATTGTCTTCAGTAATGCCATGTGCCCAATGATACGGTTCAGCATTATTGTTTTTAATGACAACAAATGACGTTGAAAAATTTAATGTTCGTAACGAATGTGACAACTTTTGCAATGCAGTAAAGGCATCATTATTTTCTGCTGCTATTGATAATGAGCTTACCAATAGCAGTGATAACGTAATAATTAATTTCATTGAATCTTATTTTCTATTGCTGACTATTCACAGTTGCTGGTTCTGGTGAGTTCGTTTTTTGTGATGCAACCTGCTTAAGTTTCAATTGTTGATTATGATCGGCAAGTAAGGCTTGAAAGCGGCGCTGCTGAGCAATATAAGCTTCTCGTTGCGATACTTTTGATGGTGTTTGCTCAACTTGATAACTCACCGGTGCAGCTGTACCAAGCACAGGGTTTGTTTGTACAACTTGATTTGGTGTTATTTGATCATTGCCACCAATATTTTGTTGAACACCAATAATCATTAACGTAGCGACAGATGCAGCAATAGCAACTTGCCCAAAAGGTTTAACAAGCTTAGTGACACTACCCTTAAATTTCTGAGTTAATGTGGTTCGTTTAGGAGCAAGAATTGTGGGCTCTGCTGCAATTGCCGACGCAATATCTTTTGATAAATCAATATTAATTTCTGCTGGAGTATCATCGCGAAGCACATCACCAATTAAATGGTAACGGCTCCAAGTATCTGACATTTGTTCATCATTTAAAGCACTATTTAATTCATCGTCACTTAACTGGTAGTCATCAACTAATGAAGAAACGGTTTCAAACTTGTTTTCTGTCATGTGTACACCTTAATTACTTAAATTCAGTAGATTAAAATTACTTAATGATAATTTTAATAGTAGCATTTCTTTAAACTAACGCTGCAATAGTGGTTTAATTTGTTTATCTATTGCGTCTCTAGCCCTGAAGATTCTTGATCTTACTGTACCTACAGGACATTCCATTACTTCAGCAATTTCTTCATAACTTAAACCGTCAAGCTCTCGAAGGTTAATTGCTGTGCGTAAATCTTCAGGTAACTTTTCAATTGTTCTAAAGATAACGGCTTTAATTTCTTGTGTTAATAATAATTTTTCTGGCGATGCATTAACCCGTAATGCCTCGCCACTATCATAATTTTCAACGTCTTCTACATCTATATCAGAGCTACTTGGTTTACGATTACTTGCAACTAAATGGTTTTTAGCGCAGTTCACTGCAATTCTAAATAGCCAAGTATAAAAAGCACTGTCACCGCGAAAATTAGGTAGTGCTCTATACGCTTTAATAAACGCTTCTTGAACGACATCTTGTACATCACTGTGATTTTTAATGTAACGGCTTACTAAGTTAGCAACACGTTGCTGATATTTAGTTACCAATAAATTAAATGCGCCTTTGTCTCCTTTTTGCACTCGCTCAACTAACGCTTGATCGATTTTTTGTTCGCTCATATGAGCCTTTACCCCTTGCAAGTTACAACACTTATCGACACTTGGCTCATATCGATTATAAAAGTCAGACTGCTCCCTAACCAAAAAGTTCGGAAAGTTTTCATTTTTTTATAAAATAAGTTTAAAACATCGTGATATTTAATAAATAACCATTGAGGGCTATTCGCAATAAAAAATTCACGGTAAAATATAAGCACTATATTACCTTAATTAATGGCATTTATGAAACAGCAACACAATTGTGACGTATTAATTATTGGCAGTGGCGCTGCTGGTTTAACCTTAGCGCTGAAGCTTGCTAAAAATGCAGACGTTGTTGTCTTGAGTAAAGGGCCCGTTAATGAAGGCTCTACTTTATATGCACAAGGTGGTGTTGCTGCTGTTTTTGATGAAGAAGACAGTATTGACTCACATGTGAACGACACTCTAATTGCAGGTGCAGGTTTGTGTGAAGAAGATGCCGTTAGATTTACCGCTGAAAATGCTAAAACTTGTATGGAGTGGTTAATTGAACAAGGTGTTGATTTTGATCAAGAAAACTCTACGTCAGGTGAAGCTCGTTATCACTTAACCAGAGAAGGTGGTCACAGTCACCGCCGTATTCTTCATGCAGCTGACGCAACCGGTTACTCCATTCAAACCACCTTAGTTGAACGCGTTAAAAAGCATCGCCGTATTCGTTTATTTGAACGCTATAACGCCATTGATTTAATTACAGATCCAGTCAATTCTTCTGCGCAAACCAACGCAACTGAAGCAAAGCGCTGTATAGGCGCTTATATTTGGAACAGAAACTCTGAAAAAGTAGAAAGCATTCAAGCTAAGAAAATAATTTTAGCGACTGGTGGTGCAAGTAAAGTATACCAATATACGTCAAATCCAGATATTGCCAGTGGTGACGGTGTGGCAATGGCATGGCGCGCAGGTTGTCGTGTTGCCAACATGGAATTTAACCAGTTTCACCCAACATGCTTATTTCACCCGCAGGCACGTACTTTTTTATTAACTGAAGCGTTACGTGGTGAAGGTGCTATTTTACGTCGCCCTGACGGTAGCCGCTTCATGCCAGAATTTGATGAGCGTGCAGAGCTTGCCCCTCGTGATGTTGTAGCGCGCGCAATAGATTATGAAATGAAACGCTTAGGCGTAGATTGCATGTATTTAGATATTAGCCATAAATCAGCAGAATTTATTCAGCAACATTTCCCTAATATCTACGAAAAAACAAAATCGCTTGGCATTGATATGACCAGCGAGCCATTACCTATTGTACCTGCTGCTCACTACACCTGTGGTGGTGTAATGATAGATAAAAATGGTCAAACAGATATTGAAAACTTATATGCTATTGGTGAGGTTTCTTACACGGGATTACACGGCGCTAATAGGTTAGCCAGTAACTCATTATTAGAATGTTTAGTGTTCGCTAAATCAGCCGCCGATCACATTACCAATACGTTAAATATTAAACAAAAATACATCAAGCTGCCTACTTGGGATGACAGCCGTGTAATAGATTCTGATGAAGAAGTAATTATTCAACATAACTGGCATGAGTTACGTCTATTTATGTGGGATTATGTTGGTATTGTGCGAACAACAAAACGATTAGAACGTGCATTGCACCGCGTAGAATTATTGCAACGTGAAATCAATGAGTACTATCAAAACTTCCGTGTCAGCAATAATTTACTAGAGCTTCGTAATTTAGTGCAAGTTGCTGAACTTATCATTCATAGTGCTTTACAACGTAAAGAAAGCCGAGGCTTACATTACACGCTTGATTACCCTGAATTAGAAAATAAGCCAAAAATTACGATTTTATCGCCAGTAGACAAAAACTTGAACACAGATAAATAATTAAGAACGTTAATTTTTCATGGTTGATGTTTATTCAAATAAAATGCTTTATAGCGTGGTACTTATAATTTAATAAAGTTATTCTTTTGTAAAAAAGTATCAACGCTAATAATACGTTTAAGTTAATCAAAAGCAGTATTTTAGGTATCGTTAGTCTGTGATGATTGTTGGCAATACAAAATAATACGCGATATGCGAGCATAATCTTGCTGACTGAACCTGTCTTTATATAAAAAATAGGCATTACTACCTTGTTCTATATCATCATTTTTTTCAAAATGTATATATATACCTAACCAACTGACTTTACTTTTTAGGCTTATCTGCCTTATATCTTCAACCGAAAATTGGCAAATACCTGTTTGATCTATAGTAAAAATATTACCATCAGAAAAAAGCGTTTGATTACGCCCATTCAGTGACTTTGAATAACCGTAAGCTAAAATCACTTTAAGAACGAAATAAACGATCGAAAGTAATATCAGAGTAATTAAAATAGTATGAATAAATTGATGAAAACTGGCGATGTTGACTAAAGAATATAAGCAACATGAAGTGATAATCACTAATACAGCCCCTTGAATCAATCGCATAAGAGGCTGAATTTTTGATTTTGTTAGCGTTATTTTATACTTTAACGCGGTCGAGGATAAGCTGAACCATGTCATTTAATTCAGGCACTTCACAAACTTTATGCCCCATAAACCAAGCAAATAAATCAGGATCTTCACATTCAAGTAAACGCACAAATATCGCTTGTTGTTTTTCAGATAATTGATCATAAGCTTCATCAACAAAAGGTCTAAGCAGTACATCTAACTCTAGCATGCCTCGACGACAAGCCCATCTTAATCTTGATTTATTCATTATTAATGTCATGAACACCCTTAATATTTCAATCGATAATCTAACAGTAAATAAACAATAGTCGTTATTGTTCACACCATATTCTGTTTCATTGTTCAATTGTACCAATTAACAGAATAAAAACGCACTAAAAGCTTGTATTTTTTATAAATGCCCTCAATTTACTTACCAACATTTAATTTATTTATATGAACAACATGACAACTACAGCCAAAGCACTACCTGCTTTATCATCTTTACCTAGCGCATTTGTAATTCACTTAGATAATTACAGTGCTATTTCGCTTAATGGCGAAGAGCAAAGTAAATACTTACAAGGTCAAGTAACTTGTGATGTCGCAACATTAAATGAATTAAAGCTAATTAACGGTGCTCACTGTAATGCTAAAGGTAAAATGTACGCGACATTTCGCTTATTTGATTACCAAGGTAGTCATTTATTATTTCAACCAAAAGCAACGTTAGAGCGATCATTAGCTGAATTAAAAAAGTTTGGTGTTTTTGCCAAAGTTGAAATTTCACACGCTAGCGAGCTTTCCTATGTAGTGGTTGGTGGTGAAGAGTCTCATGCGGTAATACAACAATATTTTGAACAGTTGCCTGATGATAAAAATCCAATAGTAACAAAAGGTGATGTACAGGCCATTTACTTAGCAGGTCAAATAAAGCAATATTTGCTTGTATTACCTAAAACCAATGTTGATACATTAATAGAAAGTTTAGCGCTACCAAGTATTGCCAGTGACGTATTTACCTTGCTTGCAATAGCCGACGGTTTTCCAGCTATGTCGTCTGAAGCTATTGAGCAGTACGTGCCTCAAATGTTAAATGTTCAAGCAATCAATGGCATTAGCTTTACAAAAGGTTGTTATTTAGGCCAAGAAACTGTTGCTCGAATGAAGTACTTAGGTAAAAATAAACGTGCACTATATTACTTAACAGGAAATGCTACACAAACAGTATCAACTAGTAGTATTATTGAAAAAGCAATGGGCGAAAATTGGCGAAAAGCAGGAGATGTTATTGCAAGTTACCAAGACGATTTAGGTAATTTATCAATTCAAGCAGTATTAGCCAGCGATATTGAGCCTTCAGCAGTACTTCGTATTAAAGAAAATACCGACTCTGTGCTAACAATAGCCTCATTACCTTATTCACTTGATAGTGACGAATAAACAATAAAGACATATTAAAATAAAAAACTTTTCAACCATAAAGAGAACCCCATGAAAATAGCAGAAAAAACCGTAGCAGTTATTCATTACGCTGTATCAGATACAGAAGGAACATTAATTGACAGTTCTTATGATCACAGCCCATTAACAGTAGTTCACGGTTCAGGTTATTTAATTCCTGGGTTAGAAGATGCGTTAAAAGGTCACCAAGCCGGTGATACATTTGAAGCACAAGTACCTGCTAGTGAAGGTTACGGCCAACGTGAAGACGGTTTTGTACAAGTCGTTCCTAAAGAAATGTTTGGTAGCCTTGAAGACATAGAAGTTGGTATGCAATTACGTGCTGAAACTGATCATGGTGAGCAAACCGTTATTGTTGTTGATATGTCTGACGATACTATTACTGTTGATGGTAACCACCCATTAGCAGGTATTGATTTATCATTTGATGTTGAAGTATTAGAAGTACGTGCAGCAACCGAAGAAGAAATTGCCACAGGCCAAGTTGTTGAGAAAGCGAAAAGCAGTTGTTGTGACGCTGAAACAGGTGTTTGTAGTAAAGAGAAGTAATACAACTTACAGCTCCGCTAAACGAAGCAATAAGAAACCTTAACTTTAAATCTACGTATACCTTAAAGCTCAACAACACTGAATAAAAAAGCCGATGATAAATAATTATCATCGGCTTTTTTGTGCCTTTTCAACGCTAAATTACCGTTAAGGTATTATTCCGTTAACGGGCGCATATGAGGGAATAAAATAACGTCTTTAATCGTTGGTGAATCAGTAAATAACATGACTAAACGATCAATACCAATACCTTCACCCGCTGTAGGTGGTAAACCATACTCAAGTGCAGCAATATAATCCGCATCGTAATGCATTGCTTCATCATCACCTGCATCTTTACCTGCAACTTGGTTTTGGAAACGAGCCGCTTGATCTTCAGCATCATTTAACTCTGAGAAACCATTCGCTAGTTCACGACCACCAACGAAAAACTCAAAACGGTCAGTAATGAATGGGTTGTTATCATTACGACGAGCCAATGGTGATACTTCCCACGGGTATTCGGTAATAAACGTAGGTTGATCTAATAAATGCTCAGCAACTTCTTCAAAAATTTCACAGATATACTTACCTGGTCCCCATACTTTAGATGCATCAGTTTCTTTCACACCAACTGACTTAGCCATTGCTTTTAATGCATCAAAGTTTTCTTCTGGGTTACGTAATACGCTTTCATCTAAACCTGTTGAATGTTTTAAAATTGCATCAACCATAGTTAAACGTTCAAACTTTTGACCAAAGTCATAAAACTTTTCTTCAACCACTTCGCCTTCAGCATTTTTAACTGTGTTACGAATAACGCTAGTGCCCATTACATCTTCAGCTAACGTGCGTAGCATATCTTCTGTAATGTTCATTAAATCATTGTAATCTGCATATGCTTGATAGAACTCAATCATTGTGAATTCAGGGTTATGACGTGTAGATAAACCTTCATTACGGAAGTTACGGTTAATTTCGAATACTTTTTCGAAACCACCAACTACTAAACGCTTTAAATATAATTCTGGTGCAATGCGCATGTACATTTCAATGTCTAATGCATTATGAAATGTTTCAAATGGTTTAGCTGTTGCGCCGCCAGGAATAGTTTGTAACATTGGCGTTTCAACTTCCATAAAATCACGGTCAGTTAAAAACTTACGAATGCCGTCAACAATTTTAGAACGAATTTTAAACGTGTTACGTGTATCTTCGTTAATAATTAAATCAACATAGCGTTGGCGGTATTTTGTTTCAACATCTGATAAACCATGAAACTTCTCAGGTAACGGACGTAACGATTTTGTTAATAGCGAATATTCTTCCATGTTTACATATAAGTCGCCTTTACCAGACTTATGAAGAATACCTTTAACGCCAACAATATCGCCAACATCTAATAAGCCGTAACGTGCTTTAATTTCTTTTTGAACAGTTTTTTCAGCATATGCTTGAATACGACCAGACATATCTTGTAAAACCAAGAAAGGACCACGTTTAGCCATCACTCGACCAGCAATAGCATAAGTGACTTGAAGTTCTTCAAGTTCTTCTTTCGTTTTTTCACCATGCTCTGCTTGAATGTCGGCTGCATAATGTTCACGGTTAAAGTCGTTTGGATGACCATTTGCTGGACAATTTTCACGAATGTGTGAAAGCTTGCTACGTCGTTCAGCAATTAACTTATTTTCATCTTGTGCTGGTTTTGCTTGATTTGTCATATGTATTCTCAATGTTTAAGTAGGCAATAATGCCAACATTTATCACGTAATCTTGTAAGTTTCGCGCATCAATTATAATTCACATTCACTAATGATGTGAACTTATAAGCCTGATTTAAGCGACGCTTCAATAAATTTGTCTAAATCACCGTCAAGTACCGCTTGAGTATTACGGTTTTCAACACCTGTGCGTAAATCTTTAATTCGGCTGTCATCTAATACGTATGAACGAATTTGACTGCCCCAACCAATATCAGATTTTCCGTCTTCCAGTTGTTGTTTATCTTCATTTTGTTTTTGAATTTCTAATTCGTATAACTTGGCTTTTAACAGCTTCATCGCTGTTGCACGGTTTTTATGTTGCGACCTGTCTGCCTGACAAGCAACCACAGCACCTGTTGGCTCATGAGTAATACGAATAGCTGAGTCAGTTTTGTTAACGTGTTGACCACCAGCACCTGATGCGCGAAATGTATCAATACGTAAATCAGCTGGATTAATGTCAATATCAATATTGTCATCAATTTCAGGGTAAATAAATGCCGAAGCAAACGAAGTATGACGACGTCCACTAGAGTCAAAAGGTGACTTTCTAACTAAACGATGTACGCCTGTTTCTGTACGAAGCCAGCCATACGCATATTCACCACTGTATTTGATGGTGCAGCCTTTAATACCAGCTACATCGCCAGCAGTCACTTCAATTACTTCTGTTTTAAAGCCGCGCGCTTCACCCCAACGTAAATACATACGCATTAGCATTTCTGCCCAGTCTTGCGCCTCAGTACCGCCAGATCCTGATTGAATATCTAAATAAGCATCATTTGCGTCTTGTTCACCTGAGAACATTCGACGAAACTCTAACTTTTCTAACTGCGTATTTAAATCAGCCAATTCACTTTCAGCTTCTTGCAGTGTTTCTTCATCAGCTTCTTCAATCGCTAATTCAACTAAGCCATCAATGTCATCACAACCTTCATCAAGTAACTGAATAGTTTCAACAACCGCTTCTAATGAAGCACGTTCTTTACCTAATGCTTGCGCTTTTTCAGGATCATTCCATATTTCAGGCGACTCTAATTCACGAGAAACCTCAACAAGTTTTTCGGCTTTAACATCATAATCAAGATATCCTCTAAGCATATTTGAACGCTCACGAATTTCTTTTACTTTGTTTAATACTGGATTAACTTCAAGCATACATTATAGGTACTTACAATTTGGTAAAGACACTCTTTTATAATGATAAAAGTTTAAATTCGATGAATCATGATGAATAAAAACTATGTCGCTATAACAAGAATAAAATAGCTGCGCATTGTAGCCTAAAAATGAAGGTAAATACATCTATTGAAATAAGATTTACGTTGATAAATTGAATCAATTCAATGGTAAGTATGCATAACAGAATGAATAATAAAAAAGGCAAGATGGAAGGGTTTTAATCGATTGATAAAAACGCCAAAAAGTAAAAATGAAACAGGCACTAAGTAAACATGCTATTCATTAGACTTAAAATAAATAGCATATCTATTCAAAAAGAATATTAAGTAACAGTAAACAACATTAACGTGGCGTTAAATATTCTACCATTAGTTGAATATTCTTCTTCCCTCTAAACTCATTAATATCTAATCGGTACGCTAAATGTACCTGTTTACATTGATGATTAGGCCATGCTTTTATATCAACATTAAAAGCAATTGCATCATAAATGGTATTGTTTTTTTCAACCACTAACTTTAAATGTTTTTCGCCGACAATACGTTGCTGTTGCAGCGTAAAAACATCATCAAAAACCGGCTCTGGAAATTGCTGCCCCCATGGACCTGCTTCTTTTATTTGCTCAGCAAATGTCATGGTCATTAATGAGCTGGGTAATTCACCATCAGTTAACAAGGTGTTTTGTAAAGCTTCTTGTGTTAACAGTTTTCCAGCGTAATCGGTAAAGCATTGTTGAAAACGAGCAAAATTTTCAGTTTTAATACTTAGCCCTGCCGCCATCGCATGACCACCAAATTTGATGATAAGATCAGGCTCTTGGCTATGAATATGCTCTAATAAATCACGAATATGTAAGCCAGGAATAGAACGCGCTGAACCTTTTATTTCATCATTATTATCTTCTGAAGCTGCAGCAAAAACAATGGTTGGCCTATGATATTTTTCTTTAATACGCCCAGCAACAATGCCAATAACTCCTTGATGCCAATCGGCATGATAAAGTGCTAAGCCATTAGGTAAGTTTTGCTGGCTAATATCAAGCTTTTGCATCACTTGCTCCGCCTCAAATTGCATTCCTTGCTCTATTTCTCGACGGGCTTTGTTTAAGTCTTCAAGTTCGGCTGCCATTTGCCTAGCGCTACTAATATCACTAGCTAATAAACAATTTATACCAAAAGACATATCGTCTAAACGCCCTGCGGCATTAATTCTTGGCCCCAACGCAAAACCAAAATCACTTGCCACTAATGTTGACTGCTGCCTTTTCGAAATTTCAATTAATGCTTGAATACCTGGGCGCGTATACCCTGCACGAATACGCTTTAAGCCTTGCGCAACGAGCACTCTATTATTTGCGTCAAGCGGAACAACATCAGCTACAGTACCCAAAGCAACAAGATCTAATAATTGTGCAATGTTTGGCTCAGCAATGCCTTGCTCAACAAACCATGATTGCTCTCGACAATGCTTTCTCAGTGCTAACATCAAATAAAATGCGACACCTACACCTGCTAATGCTTTGCTTTCAAATGTACAACCAATTTGATTAGGGTTAATAATTGCGTCTGCATTAGGCGTTGTTTTACCTGGTAAATGATGATCTGTTATCACCACTTGCATGCCAAGTTGCTTCGCCTTTTCAACACCTTGAACACAGCTAATGCCATTATCAACGGTAATAATTAATTCAGTACCTTGTTGATGCGCAATATCAACAATTTCAGGTGATAAGCCATAACCATATTCAAATCGATTAGGCACAAGAAAATGATGATTTTTACTACCAAGTAAACGTAAACCTTCCATCATTAATGCGGTACTAGTTGCACCATCAGCGTCAAAATCACCAATAATGGTAATTTTTTTCTGTTGTTGCAATGCTAAAAAAATAGTATTGCAAGTAGCCGTTAAGCCAAGTAAATGTTCTACTGGTATCAACTGTTGTACATTTAGTAATAATTCGTCTGGGCTTTTAACGCCCCTGCTTGCATATACTTGTTTTAAAATATCAGGAACATCACTAGGTATATGTGCAGATGACGTAACAGCTCGTCGAACAATGGTTTTTTCCATAATAGATCTTATTTTTATTCATTATACTATTAAATAGATAGTAACAGTTTTGACAAATAATAGATAAATAGGCAATAAAAAAGCCCGTTTAAAACGAGCTTTTTTAAATCAATGTAATAATTACGACTGACTTTGCACAAGTGTTCTTAACAATGCTTCTGGTTCTTGAAAACCAGGAATCAACTGACCCGTTTCTAAAACAATCGCTGGTGTGCCACTTACGCCAATTTGACGGCCAAAGTTTAACTGCTCTTCAATGGGTGCATCACAAATACGTTTAGCAACCAAAGCGCCATTTTTACCTTTAGTTAAAGCTTCAGCTGGGTTTTCATTACACCAAATTGAGCGTAAGTCTTGAAAGCCTTGTGTTAATTCACCATTTTGTGCATAAACACCTGAACGAGGAAATGCTAAATAACGAACAGTAATACCTAAGTCGTTATATTCAGACATTTTAGAATGCAATTTACGGCAATAACCACAGGTAATATCAGTAAAAATAGTGACCACGTATTTTTCATCTTTCGCAGTATATTCAATCATATTATCATTAAATTTAGCGATGCCTGCTAAACGCATTTGACCAAGGCGCTCTTCAGATACATCTACAATACGCGTTGCTTCATTTCGAAACATTTTTCCAGAAATAAAGTGCTTAGCATCATTACTTACATAAAACAGACCACCGTCAGTAACCACTTCAGACAAACCATCAATACCTGAAGCATGAATACTAATCACTTTTAAACGTGTTTTTTGCTCAAATAATGCAGTAATATTCTTATTCACTAAAGGCTCAGTCACTTTACTTGATACTTCAGCTGCTGATACTGAAAACACGCCACTTAATACCGTACATACCGACAATACAGCTATAATTTTTTTATACATTGATTTTCCTAAAATAATTGAACGGTTGAAAACAACAACATTTACACTACGAAAGAGTAATAACGACAAACTTACCGTTTACACGCTTAAAAAGCAATATAGTCAATACCTAATATTAAGACCGTTACCATAAATAAAAAGTTCAGCCATTAATGAAAAATAAATGAAAGAACCACTAGTAATCAATAAAGGCACTTTGGTAAAATATGAATTATTAATCAACGGTAAGCATTTATTGTTATCTCACCATTATTACTAAGGTTTACATGAAAATAGGTCTTTTTTACGGTTCAACCACTTGCTATACAGAAATGGCTGCAGAAAAAATTCAAATTGCATTAGGTGAAGACTTAGTAGAGTTAAATAATATTAAAGAAATTAGTTTAGCCGAATGTGATAATTACGATATTTTAATTTTTGGCATTTCCACCTGGGATTATGGTGAACTACAAGAAGACTGGGAGTCTCATTGGGAAATGGTCGCTAATTTAAACCTTTCAGGTAAAATTATCGCGTTATATGGCATGGGAGATCAAATTGGTTACGCTGATTGGTTTCAAGATGCCTTAGGTATGCTTCATGAGCATATAGAACCTAGTGGTTGTCATATAATTGGTTATTGGCCAAATACAGGCTATGAGTTCAAAGCATCAAAAGCTTTAACTACAGATGAAAGCCATTTTGTCGGCTTATCAATTGATGATGAAAATCAATACGACTTAACCGAGCAACGTATAGAACAATGGACCTCTCAACTACTAGACGAAATAGAGCAAGTTCTAGCCAGCTAAAGCGCTAAATAAAAAGCGCTAAATAGGTTTTATTAACGACTTAAGCGCAAGTTAACGCTATAATTCACTTTGATATATCAATTATCATTTATTCTCATTATTTTTAGGTAATATTCATGTTTGCGCAATTCGACCTTGATCAAGCTTTGCTTGGTGCTATTCAAGATATTGGTTATAAAAAACCAACATCAATACAAGAGCTAGTTATACCAGAAGCTATGGCTGGTAAAGATGTACTAGCCTCAGCACCTACAGGTACGGGTAAAACCGCCGCATTTATTTTACCTATTGCACAATACTTGCTCGACTACCCAAGAAGAGCACCAGGCTTCCCCCGTGCATTAATTTTAACGCCAACACGAGAGCTGGCTATTCAAATTAGTGAACAAGCAATTGAATTAACAAAAAATACCACACTTAAAACGGGGTTAATTACTGGTGGTGTTAATTACGGTAGTCATAAAGATATATTAACATCAACCACTGATATTCTAGTTGCCACCCCAGGTAGATTAGTTGACTACATAGAAAGTGAACAATTTGATGTGCGTGATTTAGAATTATTAGTGATTGACGAAGCCGATCGCATGCTAAGCATGGGCTTTGCTGACACTATGAATAGAATTATTGCAGAAGCTCGCTGGCGCAAACAAACACTACTATTTTCAGCAACATTAGAAGGCGCTAGTGTTATACGCTTTGCTAAAGAAGTATTAAATGATCCTGTGTATTTATCATCAAGCCCTTCTCGTAAAGAAAAAGCAAAAATTCATCAATGGATACATATTGCTGATAATAAAGAACATAAACTGCAGCTATTGTTTAATGTATTAAAGCAAGAAGATGTAAAACGTGCTGTTATATTTGCGAACAAGCGCGAAACCGTACAAATGCTTTCAGGTAAATTATTTGCCGAAGAACTACCTTGTGTTTGGCTTGAAGGAAAAATGGCACAAGACAAGCGTAACAATGCCGTTGAACGTTTAAAAAAGGGTAAAGTGAGCATACTTGTTGCTACCGATGTTGCCGAACGTGGTTTAGATATTGACGATGTCACTCATGTCATTAACTTTGATATGCCTAGAAAAGCCGACATTTATATTCACCGAATTGGTCGTACAGGCCGTGCAGGTAATAAAGGCACTGCAATATCACTTGTTGAAGCGCATGAAATGGCTGTAATTGGCAAAATTGAACGTTATGCGAAAGAGCGTTTATCAAGACGTGTTATTGAAGGTTTACGACCGCAAAACAAAGAAGCAAAAGTTGCAATAAAAAAACCAAAAGTTAAACGTACTACAGCACAAAAGAAAGCAAAAGCGAAAAAAACAGCAAAAAGAAACAAAAAGAAATAACAGTTATTTTTCTTTTATTTCTTTTTGTTTCTTAGATCATTAAATTTCAAATTATTATAAATTTGTTAATTAATGATCTTCCAATAAACAATACTCTTCCAACCAATTTACTAACAAAAATTTAACAAAAAAAAATCACAATTCTCTTTGAATTTTTAAATTTTGTACTACGCTTTAATCTTCAATACTTAGTGTATTTACTATCTTTATTTAAGTTTATATTTTGATTAATCAAAAT
>JALZUE010000203.1 GCA_023301705.1 Alteromonadaceae bacterium
TATTACTATTTTAGCGCTAATTTTGAGCTGCAATATAAGCCATGCACAAGATAGGGCTGTCCAGTTTCGTATATAATACCCTAAATTAAGCTTAGCCCGCGTCAATATAAAATTGACAGGGCAACCTAAAATCGCCCCGTTTTGAAAAACGCGGGAGGGACAGAAAAAATGATCCAAAACTATCCAATAACATCTATGGGTCGAATTTTGATTCGTTTGACTAAATGAATAATCAGCATCTCCTGACACCCATTCGACTATTCGGACTTTAAATTATAGTATTTCGAACACCTTTCACCCAATATTTTCAATTTATTTTGAGATATTAATTCATCAGCAAACAAGTATCTGGGTTGTAGATTATTCGCCACAAAATTATCCATGCACCGCACACGAACAAAAGGATAATAAATTTGATTGCAAATAATTAAATAAAATAAGTAATTTCAATTACTTATTGACATTATGAACAAATAATCAAATTTTAATAAATTCTTTGTTAAATGGCTCAAAAAAAAGAACTTTGCACAAACAATCTAAATCACTATATATTCTTCATATGTTCCTCTATTTTCCACCATTCCGTGTATCTAATCCACAAATGAATCACAAAAAGCTCTTGCGTAATTAAGAACACTTCATACTTTGATTGCAAACAAGGAAATCAAAATGCCTAAAGCAGAAATAATATTGAAAGACGGAACAAACATCACAATTGATGGAACGGTGGAAGAAGTCGCAAAAATCGTTTCATTATATAAGTCCAACGGAATGAACAATGCAAATCCGCGTAAGCCGGCAGCAAATAAAAACTCTTCAAGAAAAGAGAACAAAGACGATGAGCATATTCAAGAAATTGATTTAGCCGCTATGGCGAACAGAATACGTGATTGCGGTGAAGCTGAAATCCTTGAAATGAAAATTCTTGACCACCCTGATGTCGTGAACCGAATTCTTATGTGCCTTTACATCAATAAAACATATTTTGATCATCAACCGCCCATGACAACGGGAGAAATAAGCAAGCTTCTAAAGCAACTAGGCGTCCCTATTTCTACCGCCAATGTCTCAACTGCAATCAGTCGAAAAGCGAAAGCCTTAGTTATGGCAGACGGCGTTAGAAAAAAGGGCTCTATTGTTCGATATGAATTGAATAGGCGCGGAATTCAACAATTTGAAGAATTAATCGGGAGCCAAAGACACGCATGACAGAATTAATTAAAGTTAAGTACGACCTCACAAGCAAAGTTCTTGAGTATGAAGGCCCTCTCAAATTATTGGAACCAGCAATTGAGCAACTCTCAAAACTTGGGAAGATAAAGGAGGGGGACGCAATCGCCACTAACTTTATTGATAAAAAGGCACAGACACTTAAAAAAAGTAAAAAGAAGACAGAAGAATTAATTAACTCAAAATCCGAAAATAAAAAGTCTAAAAAATCTGGCTCCACTAGAATTTCGGCGGAAAAATTTGACATATACGGCAATGGGATTGATGTTCCAACGCTCGCAGATTTTTTTGCTGAGAAAAAACCTGGCCGCTCGCCGGAAAAAATAGCTGTGGTAGCCTATTATATTACTGAAATATTAGGAGAAAAAAGCTTTAGTGATGGGAATATAGAGTACGCCTTTAAAATGCTAAAGGTCACTCGTGCAAACCACTTAAGACAAACGATAACTAATGCAAAAAATAAAGAAGACTGGTTTGATAAATTTGAAGAAACTCAAGACTGGGAACTAACTCGAGGAGGTGAATTACTGGTTAGTGATAATTTACCCCCAAAAGAAGCATAAATTACCATGCCTACAAACGAAGATATTTATTTAGAAAAAATACAAAGCAGGCACAATAAGGAAAGCACTTTAGCTGCTGCTCTAGTGTGGCGCATATCTAATGGGAGTCCCAAGACGGATGTATCAATAGACAGAATAATTGAAATATTCATTTCATCTGGATTAAAATCTTCAGTCAACAAAACAAGACTAATTAAATCATTACGTAAAGAACACGGAATTTTGTCTGGAACAAAAAAAGACCATTTCCGATGCTCTTTAGCCCTTCTAGATGATCTTGAAGACCGCTTTTCAGTAGATGAAGAACACTCCAAGCCAAAGATTTCATATAGCTTTCTTGAGAAAGGCACATTTCCTGAAAGTAGAGCCTATCTTATTCGTATGTGTGACCAGATAAATGGTACGTATCAGTATGAATTTTATGATGGATGCGCCGTACTGATGAGACGCCTCATGGAATCTCTTCTAATAGAAACATTTGAGGCAAAAGGAGAGGCAAACCTCATAAAAAACAATGATGGAACATATATGATGCTAAGCGGTATAATTAGCTCTCTCGGCCCATCATCTATAAGGCTAGCAAGAGGCATAGACAAAGTTATCCAGAATATCAAAAAAGTTGGTGATAACGCTGCCCATGGCCGAACACACACAACAAAAAAGAACGATATAAACGATTTGAAAATTGATTATAGAAAATTGATATCTGAGCTTAAATCACAGGCACAAATTTCTTAACTCAGACTCCCCAAACCCGCAATCCTCACCTAAACGCCCCTAACCCTCTGACCTCTCTCGCCTTTCACTTATCTCATCCTCGGCTCTCAAACCCGTGGTATATTGGGGTATGATTTATACTTATTCACATCCCCACACGACATTCAAACGCATTGACAC
>JALZUE010000204.1 GCA_023301705.1 Alteromonadaceae bacterium
GGTAGGGTTAATATTATCGGCTATTTTTAATACCTTATTTCTTATGGGGTATATTAACCCTCAAAGTTATGAAACAGGTAGTGATTACACCGCTAATTCATTATCTTTTAAAATAGTATTAAATGGTTTGTCATTATTGTGTATTTGCTTTTTCTTTGTCTATTTTTGGGCAAAAAGTGGGCAAACCATAGGTATGCGCGCTTGGCGTTTACGTGTGCAAACACAAACAGGTAAAGTAATAACAAAAAGTATGGCAATCAAGCGCTTATTCCCCACCCTGCTTGGGCTAGGAAACATTACTGTATTATTTGATAGAAAAAACAAACTAAGTTTACAAGACAAATACACAAACACAGAAGTGGTTGTGCTCACTTTAGCCGAAAATGAAGAGGCCAAATTTAATGAAACTAAAGAGTGAATAGCGCATAGTTAGTAAGTAATAACTATTAAGCATTAAGTTAAGCTCTGCTCACTCATCACTAACAATTAACTATTCGTTAAGTTCTTGGTTTATTAATAAAGTACATTGCTACGCCAACAGTCAGCAAGCTTGGTAATATAGCACCTATTACTGGCGGTACTTGGTACACTAAACTTAATGAGCCCGCAGTTTGGTTAACTATATTAAACACTAAACCTGTCACTACACCCATTAATATTCTTGCCCCCATAGACATGCTACGTAAAGGCCCAAAGATATATGAAAGCGCTAATAGCAGCATCACAGCAACCGTAAATGGCTGCGTAACTTTACGCCAAAAAGCTAGTAAATAACGATTAGGGTTTTGCTCATTGGCTTCTAAGTAGTCAAGGTAGTCAATTAACCCCATTATCGATAACGATTCAGGTTTTACCGTTACCACACCTAATTTGTCAGGCGTTAATGATGAAGGCCACGTTTGTGTTTCTTGTTCAGTTTTTATAATTTTCTTGTCAGTCACTTCAGTATTAACCACTTCAGTTAATAACCATTGTTTATCATGATAATTAGCCGATTTAGCTGATGTCCAACTTGAAAGTTTTAACTCGTCATTAAAACGATAAATTTGAATATTGGTTAACGAGCCTTTACTTTCTACTTCGCCAATATGTACGAAAAAGTCACCATCTTTGGCCCAAACACCACTGTCTGACGAAATTAAGCTACCACCCGAAATGGCTTGCGCGCGTATTTCACGTGCTTTTGCTTCACCTACTGGGGCAAACCATTCACCAATTGCCATACTACATAAAATAAGTACAACTGATGTTTTCATTACTGATTTAATAATTTGTAAACGTGATAAACCCGCAGCTTGCATCACAACAAGCTCACTATTGCTTGCCATTGTACCTAACCCAATTAAGCCGCCAATTAAGGCTGCCATTGGAAAAAATATTTCAACATCACGAGGTATTGCATAAAATACAAATAAAGCCGCGTGGCCTAATTCATAACTTCCTCGCCCTACGGCTCTCATTTGTTCAACAAACTTAATAATACCGCTAAGACTGACAAATACACTAAGCGTAATAAAGGTCGTTGAGGCAAGTACTCGCCCTATGTATAAATCTAATGTTTTCAACTTATGCAGCCTTCTTACGCGTTACTTTTGCTTTCATTTTTCTACCACTTCGTCGTTCTTGCATAATGAGCACAATACCTAATATTAAGGCACTAGCATGAATAGGCCAAAGCCCTACAGAGCTTGGTATTGCACCTTTTTCAACACCTGAACGCATCGCCGTTAATAATAAGAAATAGCCTAAAAACAATAATAATGCGGGTAATAATTTGGCAAACTTACCTTGTCTTGGGTTTACCACACTTAACGGCACGGCAATTAACGTTAATATGATACAAGCAATAGGAAAAGCAAAGCGCCATTGTATAACGGCATTGGCTTCGGATGTATTTTCTTTAAATAATTCAGTGGTTGAAACCGCTTCTAGTTTACGTCGCTTGTGTGATACTTCTTTTTCTTGAATTTCAATATGATACTTACCAAATGACACAACGCTAAATTCGTTATTTTTGGCATCACTTAAGTAACGATAACCGTTTTCCATTGTCAGTTTTTGAGCGCCCGATTCATCTTCTAATACTTGGCCTTTTTCAGCATATACCAAGCTTGAATTAATAACAGATTCTTCACCGCCATCATGATCAGGCAACTGAGCCACAAACACTTTAGACAAAATATTGGTTCCGCGCTCTTTTTCATGTATGAAAACAACCGCTTTGTCGTTACTGGTTTCTTGGAAGCGCCCAGAAATTAAGGCACTTAAACCTGAATCTGCGGCTAATTCAGCTTTAACTTGTAATTCTTTATCAGCCGCTAAAGGCGCAAAGTACAAGGTAAATATACCGGTAATTAATGCGGTAATTACACTTAAAATTAAGGTCAGGCGAATAATATACCACTCACTTACACCACAGGCGTGAAGTACGGTCATTTCGCTGTCTGCATAAATACGGCCATAGGCCAATAAAATACCTAAAAACATACTTAGCGGCATTAACATGCCAACTAACTCTGGTGACTTCAAGCCAATAAAGGTCATCACTAAACTACCAGGAATACCACCTTCAGAGGCGTCTCCTAATACACGTACAAATTGGTTGCTAATGAAAATTGTCATTAATATAAAAAACACTGCAAATTGTGTTTTAAATACTTCTGATAATAAGTAACGAGAAAGGATCACTAAAAATACCTTGTTGCTTGATGATAAATAACCAATCGCACTATTCTACTACGATTTTTCCGTCTTGTATTATTTCAATATAACCAAACACTAAAACTAGTGTTTTAATATAGTCACGGGTTTCTTAATACAGTATCTAAAATACGATTAACAAATAGAAATATCACCTAAAAATAGCATTAAACATAGTTTTTTTCTGGTATAAGGCTAATTTTTGCGTAAACTGGTTATTTTTAATAATAAATATAATGCAAAGCCCGTAGGTAAACGAAGCGAATACAGCTATAATTATGCTAATAAGCATATCTATTATTCAAATATTTTATCAAGCTTAACGCATAAAAAGTACCGTTTATTGCAATAGGAGAGCTCATGGAGTTCAACGTAAAAAGTGGCAGTCCTGAAAAACAAAGAAGCGCCTGTATTGTTGTAGGTGTTTTCGAACCTCGTCGTTTATCAGCTATTGCTGAACAATTAGATGAAATCAGCGAAGGTTATATTAGTAATTTACTGCGCCGTGGTGACTTAGAAGGTAAGTCTGGCCAAATGTTACTTTTACATCATGTACCTAATATTTTAAGTGAGCGTGTTTTATTAGTAGGTTGTGGCAAAGAGCGTGAATTAGACGAGCGTCAATATCGTCAAATCATCAGCAAAACAATTAATACACTAAATGAAACGGGCTCTATGGAAGCGGTATGCTTCTTATCTGAACTGCATGTTAAAGGTCGCGATACTTATTGGAAAGTTCGCCAAGCCGTTGAAGCAACTCAAGACTGCTTATACAGTTTTAATAGTTTAAAAACACGTAAAGAAGAGCCTCGTCGCCCTTTACGTAAAATGGTATTTAACGTACCTACACGCAAAGAGCTTCCTATTGGTGAGCGTGCTATTGCACACGGTTTAGCTATTTCTGAAGGTATTACTACCTGTAAAAATGTCGCTAATATGCCACCAAACATTTGTAACCCTGCTTATTTAGCTGAACAAGCTAAAATTCTAGCTGATGAATACAATAACGTTAGCACTGAAATTTTAGGTGAAAGCGAAATGGAAGCGCTAAATATGGGTTCATATTTAGCGGTTGGTCGCGGTTCTGCTAATGAATCAATGATGAGTATTATGAAATACTCTGGCGCTAACGATGACAGCCAGCCAATTGTCTTAGTTGGTAAAGGCTTAACATTTGATAGTGGTGGTATTTCATTGAAGCCAGGCGCAGGCATGGACGAAATGAAATACGACATGGGTGGTGCTGCCAGTGTATTAGGTGCTATGCACGCATTAGCAGAGTTGCAATTACCGATTAATGTGATTGGTATTCTAGCTGGCTGTGAAAACATGCCAAGCAGTAATGCATACCGCCCTGGTGACATTCTTACTACTATGTCAGGTCAAACAGTTGAAGTATTAAATACTGACGCTGAAGGCCGCTTAGTATTATGTGATGCATTAACCTATGTTGAACGCTTTGATCCTGAATCGGTTATTGATGTAGCAACGTTAACCGGTGCTTGTATTGTTGCTTTAGGTAGCCATGCAACTGGTTTATTAAGTACACATAACCCACTAGCACATGAGCTATTAAATGCTTCAGACCAAAGTGGTGACAGAGCTTGGCGCTTACCTTTGTGGGAAGAATACCAAGAACAACTTGAAAGCCCATTTGCTGACTTTACCAACTTAGGTGGTAAAGGTGCTGGTACTATTACCGCAGCAGCATTTCTTTCTCGTTTTACGAAAAAATACCACTGGGCTCATTTAGATATTGCTGGTACTGCATGGCGCAGTGGCGGCAAAACTAAAGGGTCAACTGGCCGCCCAGTGAGTATGCTAACGCAGTTTTTATTAAACCGCTCTGGCGCTGAACAAAGCGAGTTATAATCGCTATGTTAACCGTTTAATCACAAGGTAGCGCTGACTATGCAAACACAGGTAATGTTTTATGTATTACCCGATAACCTACAATCGCCTGAAGAAAATGATATTACCCATTTTTTTCAAGCGTGTTTGCACGCCAGCATTTGTTACCGTAAAAATCAACGTGTGTACGTGTACACCAATGATCAAGAAAGCGCCCACAGTATTGATGAAATGCTGTGGAGCTTTGAACCCGACAGCTTTGTTCCTCATAACTTAGTTGGCGAAGGGCCTGTACAAGGTGCTCCTGTTGAAATTGGTTTTCAAGCACCTAAAAATCGTCGCCCTACTTTAATTAATTTAGCTGGCCAAGTACCTAACTTTGCTAGTAATTATTCACAAATAATAGATTTTGTTCCTACGCAGCCTAGCTTAAAAGCCCAAGCGCGTGAACGTTTCAAACACTACAAACAACTTGGTTTTCATATAGAAACACACAAGGTTGCTAGTGAAGTACCAAATGAACAAACATCTACTGAACAACAATAAGCGTATTTACCATGGAAAAAACATTTAATCCTTCAGATATTGAAAGCTCTCTTTACCAAACATGGGAAGAAAAAGGTTACTTCAGCCCAACTGGTGAAGGTGACGGTTACTGTATTGCTATTCCACCACCAAATGTGACGGGTAGCTTACATATGGGTCACGCCTTTCAACAAACGATCATGGATACGCTTATTCGTTACCAGCGTATGCAGGGAAAAAGTACCTTGTGGCAAACAGGTACTGACCATGCAGGCATTGCCACACAAATGGTAGTAGAGCGTAAAATTGCTGCCGAAGAAGATAAAACACGTCATGACTACGGCCGTGAAGCGTTTATTGACAAAGTGTGGGAATGGAAAGAAGAATCTGGCGGCACTATTGGTAAGCAAATGCGCCGTTTAGGTAACTCTATTGATTGGAGCCGCGAACGTTTCACCATGGACGACGGTATGTCTGAAGCGGTACAAGAAGTGTTTGTACGCTTATTTGAAGATGACTTAATTTATCGTGGTAAACGCTTAGTTAACTGGGATCCTAAATTCCATACCGCTATTTCAGATTTAGAAGTTGAAAATAAAGATAAAAAAGGCCACATGTGGCACTTACGTTATCCTTTAGCTAACGGTGAAAAAACGTCTGAAGGTTTAGATCACTTAGTGGTTGCAACAACCCGCCCAGAAACCATGCTAGGTGATACTGGTGTTGCGGTTAACCCTGAAGATCCTCGTTATAAAAACTTAATTGGTAAATTTATCCAGTTACCATTAGTGAATCGTTTAATTCCAATTGTTGGCGATGATCACGCTGACATGGACAAAGGCACAGGTTGTGTAAAAATTACCCCTGCGCATGACTTTAACGATAACGAAGTAGGCAAGCGTTGTGGTTTATCAATGATTAACATTTTTGATAAAGACGCAGCCATTCTTGCAGAAGCAGAAGTTTACAATACAAACGGTGAACCATCTAACGACTACGACACAGCATTACCTGCTGATTTAGCTGGCCTTGATCGCTTTGCCGCACGTAAAGCCATTGTTGCACAATTTGACGCGTTAGGTTTACTTGCTGACATTAAAGATCATGATTTAGTAGCACCATACGGCGATCGTTCTGGCGTTATTATTGAGCCATTATTAACAGACCAATGGTATGTGCGTGTTGAGAAGTTAGCTAAACCAGCTATTGAAGCTGTTGAAAATGGCGACATTGAGTTTGTACCTAAACAATATGAAAACATGTACTTTTCGTGGATGCGTGACGTACAAGACTGGTGTATTTCTCGTCAACTGTGGTGGGGCCATAGAATTCCTGCATGGTACGACGAAAACGGTAAAGTATATGTAGGTCGTACTGAAGAAGAAGTACGCGCTAAACATGACATTGCTGCTGACATGAAATTAAGACAAGACGACGATGTACTTGATACATGGTTCTCTTCTGCCCTTTGGACCTTCTCTACATTAGGTTGGCCAAACGAAGAAGAAATGATGAAGAAGTTTCACTCAACTGATGTACTAGTCACGGGTTTTGATATTATTTTCTTCTGGGTTGCTCGTATGATCATGATGACCATGCATTTCATTAAAGACGAAAACGGCAAACCACAAGTACCATTCAAACAAGTATATGTTACTGGGCTTATTCGTGATGAAAATGGCGATAAAATGTCTAAATCTAAGGGCAATGTAATTGACCCACTAGACATGATTGACGGCATTGGCTTAGACGAATTACTAGAAAAACGTACTGGCAACATGATGCAGCCTAAGCTTGCAGCTAAAATTGCTAAATTAACGAAAAAAGAATTCCCTGACGGTATTGAAGCACATGGTACTGATGCACTGCGTTTTACGTTATCAGCATTAGCTTCTACTGGCCGAGATGTAAGCTGGGACATGAAACGATTAGACGGTTACCGTAATTTCTGTAATAAATTATGGAATGCTAGCCGTTATGTATTAATGAATACAGAAGAGCATGACTGTGGTAAAACAATCACTGATTTACAAAGCAGTGAATTAGAGTTTTCATTGGCTGATCGCTGGATCCAATCTCAGCTTCAACAAACGATTAAAACCGTACATGAATCGTTTGCTAACTTCCGTTTTGATTTAGCATCACAAGCGTTATACGAATTCACATGGAACCAATTCTGCGATTGGTACTTAGAATTAACGAAACCTGTATTGTTTAAAGGTAATGAAGCACAGCAGCGCGCTACGCGTTATACCCTTGTTTCAACATTAGAAGCTTTATTACGTTTAATGCACCCAATCATGCCTTACATTACAGAAACTATTTGGCAGCGTGTTGTACCGTTAACATCGTTTGATAAAAACGGCGATAGCATCATGATGCAAAGCTTTCCACAATATGATGAAGCATTGGTTGATGAAACAGCCATTGATGATTTAGAGTGGGTAAAACAGTTTATTGTAGCGATTCGTAATATTCGTGGTGAAATGGATATTTCACCAGCTAAGCCTTTACCTGTACTACTTAAAAATGTAAATGAAGCGGATCAACGTCGCTTAGCTGAAAATGAACAGTTTTTAAGTGCGTTAGCTAAACTTGAACATATTAAAGTATTGGCTAATGACGAAGAGGCTCCTGCTTCATCGTCTGCAGTTGTAGGTAATATGTCGGTATTAATACCAATGGCTGGTTTAATTGATAAAGACGCTGAATTAGCACGCTTAAGTAAGGCAATAGAAAAGCTTGAAAAAGATGTACAGCGTACTGAAGGTAAATTAAGCAATGAAAAATTCGTTAGTAAAGCACCTGAAGCGGTTATCAATAAAGAAAAAGATAAACTAGCTGAAGCAAACTCTGCATTAGAGAAACTGATAGAACAAAAGCAACAAATTGCTGAACTATGAGTAATAAATAGCTGTTAGTGATGTAATTACACAAAAAACAGCACAATATAAAAAACAAAACAGTCTTAATTGGCTGTTTTTTTTTATATTTTAAAAAATATGTAATAAATAAACAATAAAATAGTACATCTAGATTATTTCTATGGTAATCTAGCTTCGCGTTGAGTTTTTGCGTTTCGGATGAAGGTTACGATTATAAACGAGAGTTTATAGATTTACCCCTTACGCGCTAGTGTTATTGGATACCTTCCTCTGTCTGTACTTTTGGGTAGAGGGCATTTACTCCGTGAACAATAATGGTACTAATTTTTATTTGAAAAGTTGGGCCGCAATTTAAATTTAAGATATAACGGGATACATGTAATGTCTGATACAGTTAGTGGTAAAGTAAAGTTTTTTAACGAATCTAAAGGTTTTGGTTTCATCGAGCAAGAAAACGGTCCAGACGTTTTCGTTCACTTCTCAGCAATCACTGGTGCTGGTTTCCGTACTTTAACTGACGGTCAATCAGTAACTTTCTCAGTAAAACAAGGCCAAAAAGGTCCTGAAGCTGAAAACGTAACTGCTTTATAATAGTTATTTAAATAACTATTAGTGAAAAAGAGGATTTTAATCCTCTTTTTTTATG
>JALZUE010000205.1 GCA_023301705.1 Alteromonadaceae bacterium
AAAGCAATTGAAGCTCAAAAAAGTCAATTATCAACTCTTTCAAGTAGACAGGATGAAGTAGGAAAAATAGCTAAAGCAACGCGATTGTTGGTTTCATCTCAAAAGAAAAAAGTGTTATTCGCTAAAGCGATTGCCCAAGGTGATTTAAATCAAAAACTAGATGTACAATCTGAAGATGTTCTTGATGAAGCGCTTTACATGATGTCACAACGCTTACGTGCATTAATAGAACAACTAATTAATGTGGTAAATGAAGTTGACTCTACATCTAAAAAACTTGCCAAACGTAGTTTAGGGTTAAGTGATGGTGTAATTGAACAGCGCTCAGCAGTCAGTGATATTTCTCAACGAATAACAAACTTTGAAGGTCACATTAATGCTCAAGGTGAATTAGTTGATACCATTAATAAAAAAGCAGTAACTGCTTGTCAAGAATCAGATAATAGTCAATCTCAAATGCAAGAAATGATTACATCGTTAGATAAAATTAGCACTTCAGGTGAGAACATTTCTGGCATTATGGGAGACATAGTTGCTATAGCCGATCAAACAAACTTAATATCATTAAATGCTGCAATCGAAGCTGCAAGAGCTGGTGAACATGGTAGAGGCTTTGCTGTAGTTGCTGATGAAGTAAGAAATTTAGCAACACGAAGCAGTAGTGCTGCATCACAAACATCATTACTTGTGAATACTTCTCTAGATGCTATTTCTGTCGGTAAAAATGCAACCGCAGGTACAGAACAAGCATTTTTGGGTATTGTAGAACATGTAACCGCACTTTCAAAAAGCTTAGAAACAATTACTACATTCAGTAATGAACAAATAGTCACTATGCAAGAGTTATCAAATTCATTAAGCACTGTTGAGGATATTACAGAAGCAAACAACTCATTATCTAATGAGTTGTCAACACAATGTAATTCTTTAGAAGATTTAACAGAACGTTTACAAGCAGAAATTCAACAGTTTAAATTATAAAACCAACCTTATATTCTCTTAATTTTATTAGCACTAAATAATGAAATTAAGGGAGTATATATTTTTAGCTAATTTGAATAATAAGAAAATCATTCCCTTTAATAAATAGTCATAAGTCACACATCAATTTAATTAACAGTTACCCAAACATACTCTTTCCGTTATAATATTCTGCTTTTACATTTGTAGAACATTAGTCTTCAATTAATTATTATCATTCACAGGTAAATTAGCATGTCTGTTCAACAACAGGAAGTCGATAAACGTCGTACTTTCGCGATCATTTCGCATCCTGATGCGGGTAAAACCACCATCACTGAAAAAGTACTTTTATTTGGTCAAGCTTTACAAAAAGCCGGTACCGTTAAAGGTAAAAAATCAGGTCAACATGCAAAATCTGACTGGATGGAAATGGAAAAAGAACGTGGTATTTCAATTACCACCTCAGTAATGCAATTTCCTTACTCTGACTGCTTAGTGAATTTACTTGATACTCCTGGTCATGAAGATTTCTCTGAAGATACTTACCGTACATTAACTGCTGTAGATTCATGTTTGATGGTTATTGATGTGGCAAAAGGTGTTGAAGCACGAACCATTAAATTAATGGAAGTTACGCGTTTACGTGATACACCTATTATTACCTTCATGAACAAAATGGATCGAGATGTACGAGATCCAATGGAAGTGATGGATGAAGTAGAAGACGTCTTAAAAATTAAGTGTGCTCCTATTACTTGGCCTATCGGCATGGGTAAAGAATTTAAAGGTGTATACAATTTATTGACCAATGAAACATTTTTATACGCAACAGGCCAAGGTCACACAATTCAAGAAAAGCGTGTTATTAAAGGCTTAAACAACCCTGAACTAGATGAAGTCATTGGTAGTTATGCTGACGATTTACGAGAAGAGTTAGAGCTTGTTCAAGGTGCTTCTCACGAGTTTAACCTAGAAGAATTTTTAAACGGTGAACTAACGCCAGTATTTTTTGGTACTGCATTAGGTAACTTTGGCGTTGATCATATGTTAGATGGTTTAACTAAGTGGGCGCCTAAACCATTACCAAGAATCACCTCTACGCGTAAGGTAGAGGCTGAAGAAGAGAAATTCACAGGTTTCGTATTTAAAATTCAAGCGAACATGGATCCTAAGCATCGAGATCGTATCGCATTCATGCGTATTTGTTCAGGCAAGTATGAGAAAGGCATGAAAATGAAACAGGTTCGTATTGGTAAGGATGTAAAAATTGCTGATGCTGTAACCTTTATGGCAGGTGATCGCTCAAACGTTGAACAGGCTTATGCTGGTGATATTATTGGTTTGCATAACCACGGCAGTATTCAAATTGGTGACACATTTACCGCTGGTGAAGACATGAAATTTAAAGGCATTCCAAACTTTGCCCCTGAAATGTTTCGCCGAATTCGTTTACGCGATCCACTAAAAGCGAAACAATTACAAAAAGGCTTAATTCAGTTATCTGAAGAAGGTGCAGTACAAGTATTTAGACCATTTAATTCAAACGACATGATTGTAGGAGCCGTTGGTGTTCTTCAGTTTGAAGTAGTGGTACAGCGCTTAAAAACTGAATATAACGTTGACGCCATTTATGAACCAATTAGCGTTGCAACAGCACGCTGGTGTACCAGTGATGACGAACGATTGTTAGAGCAGTTTCAAAAGAAAGCGTACGATAATTTAGCATTAGATGGCGGTGATAATTTAACTTATATAGCACCAACAATGGTGAACTTAAGTTTAGCACAAGAACGTCATCCAGATATTGCGTTTCATAAAACACGCGAACATTAATTTTTGTTTGTTATCAATATAACAACATACTCACACAATATGATTCAATCACTATTGCGTGAAAAATTTTAAAAACAGAGTTTATTAACATGAATATTAAAAACCTTTTAGCCTCAATTGTTTCACAAGCAATGACTCAAGCGGGTTTACCTGAAGGTACAAACCCTGCTATTAGCGTTTCAACGAAAGCACAGTTTGGTGATTACCAAGCAAATGGCGTAATGGGCGCAGCTAAAAAGCTAAAAACGAACCCAAGAGAGTTAGCCACTAAAGTTGTTGAGGTATTAACACCACAATTAGTTGATAACGGCATTGCCCAAAAAATAGAATTAGCTGGTCCTGGTTTTATTAATATTCATTTAGACAAGCAATGGTTAGGTGAACAACTAAAAGCTTCTGCCAATGATGTAAAGCTTGGTGTTACACAACGTGGCGCAGCGCTTAATGAAAAATCACAAACGGTTGTCGTTGATTATTCAGCACCAAACCTTGCAAAAGAAATGCACGTAGGTCATTTACGTTCAACCATTATTGGTGATGCCGTTGTACGTGCGCTAGAGTTTCGTGGTGATACTGTTATTCGTCAAAACCACATGGGTGACTGGGGTACTCAGTTTGGTATGTTGTTAGCTCACTTAAGTGACAAACTTGCCGCTGATGAAGTTGCTGAAACTGCCCTTTCTGATTTAGAAAACTTTTACCGTGAAGCAAAAGTCCGTTTCGACGATGAAGAAAACTTTGCTGATAGAGCACGTGACTACGTTGTAAAACTTCAAGGCGGTGATGCTGAGTGTGCGAAACTTTGGCAACAGTTTATCGATATTTCTATTCAACACAGTGAAGATATTTACCAACAATTGAATGTTACCTTAACTCGCAAAGATATTATGGGCGAAAGCGCCTACAACCCTGATCTACCTAAAGTTATTGATGAACTAATGTCAAAAGAAATAGCGGTAGAAGATCAAGGCGCTCGTGTTGTATTTATTGATGAAATGAGCAATAAAGACGGCGAGCCTTCAGTATTTATTGTACAAAAATCTGGTGGTGGTTATTTATATGCAACCACTGATTTATCAGCATGTCGTTACCGTGTAAATGAATTAAAAGCTGATCGTATTATGATTTTTACTGATGCTCGCCAAGCATTGCACTTTAAACAAGTAGAAATGGTTGCACGTAAAGCTAACTTTTTACCTGAGCATGTTGCTTATGATCATTGCCCATTTGGTATGATGATGGGTGACGACGGTAAGCCATTTAAAACACGTACAGGCGGTACGATTAAATTAGCTGAATTATTAAATGAAGCTGTTGTTCGTGCAACAGAGTTAATTAAAGAAAAGAACCCTGATATGCCAGCTAAGCAACTAGAAGAAGTTGCTCATAAAGTGGGTATTGGCGCAGTTAAGTTTGCTGATTTATCAAAAAACCGCACCAGTGATTATATTTTCAACTGGCAAACAATGCTAAGTTTTGAAGGAGCTACAGCCCCTTATTTACAATATGCCTATTCTCGTATTCAAAGTATTTTTTCAAAGGCTAATATTGATGTTCAATCAATTAGCACTTCATTAAATATTGTTGAGCCTCAAGAAAAAGCGTTAGCCATAAAGTTATTACAGTTAGAAGAAGTATTAGATTCTGTTATTGCTGACGGTACACCTAACTTTTTATGTAATTACTTATATGAACTTGCCAGCTTATACATGAGTTTTTACGAAGCTTGCCCAATATTAAAAGACGGTATTGACGATAACGTTAAACAGTCACGTTTAGCATTATGTTTATTCATTAGTAATACACTAAAGCAAGGTCTTGATATTCTTGGTATTGATGTAATGGAAAGAATGTAACACCTTAGGTACCTGATACTAAGTTACATGCTTATTTACATGATAATTAAGCCAGTATTTACGTAACAGTAAATACTGGCTTTTTAGTTTGAAGAGTTAACGTTAAGCTACTTTTATTTATAAAAGATATAATTCAACATAGGTTAAAAGTCAGTAGTATAAAACAAGAGCGTATCAATGAACTTTACCGACAGCCATTGCCATTTAGACTTTAATGAATTTACAGAAAGTTCAGCACAGTTAACGCACCTATTAAATGAATGCGCTGATAAAAAAATTACACGTATTATCGTGCCCAGTGTTTCTCCAAATAATTGGCAAAGTGTGCTTAATATCAGTGAACAATACTCGAATGACAATATAAAAATATCTGCCGCTTTAGGTCTACACCCTTGGTTTTTGTTTGATAATGGTACCGAATTACCTAATACCGTATTAAATGATCTAGCTAAGTTATGTAAGCAAAACGTTAATAACATTTGCGCTATAGGCGAAACTGGCATTGATAGCATCATTGCTGAAAAGTGTAATAATTTAGCTCAACAACTTGAATTTTTTAACTTTCAGCTAAGGCTAGCTAACACGTTAAATAAACCCGTGATTATTCATCACCGTAAATCTCATCACCATATCATTCCACTTTTAAAAAGTATAAAACTGAATAAACAAGGCGTAATACATGCTTTTTCAGGAAGTTACCAAGAAGCAAAACAGTACTTAGATTTAGGCTTTAAATTAGGCGTAGGTGGCACCATCACATACCCCAGAGCAAAAAAGACTATTGAAACAATTAAGAAAATTCCACTCAGCAGCATCGTATTAGAAACTGATGCCCCATCAATGCCTTTAAATGGCTACCAAGGGCAACATAATAGTCCGTTACGGGTTGTTGATGTATTTGAAGCGCTATGTTCGATAAGAAAAGAAGATAAAATAGAACTTTCTGTATCAATTGAAAGTAATATTAAACGATTGTTTTCAGAGAATTAATCTACTTTACTTTTGTTCATACGAAATCCTTGACGACTAAAGCGACTAAAGCCTCGTGTTAATAAAAAGCCTATGATTAAAGAAAAAAGTACTAATAGCCTCATCGTCTCATGTACATCAAAATTTGCCTTAGTTAAACGACTATTGGTAATTTCTTTATTAATAGTAATGCGTAAATACCCTAACAACTTATCAGTACGTATTTCTTCAACAAAAGTACCATATAACTGACTTTGATCTTTTGTATCAAGCTCAATAGGTGTCAAACCGTAAAGCGTTTTCATATTAATACTATCGCTAGAACTTACTTGTAATAAACCAGACTCGTCATAAAAGTGAACATCATTAACCGTATTAGATTGAGCTAACTGATGAATATACTTTTCAATGTTTGTTTTATTTTTACTACTTATTGAATCTTCATTATTTAATAAGACTTTAAATGCCGTGACCGCTTGCTCAAGTTGCACTTCACTTAAATAATTAAATTGTTTAGCAATAACACTGTTTTGTTTATTCTGACTGAGTATTAGAATGTTCAATAAAACAACAATACATAAAACAGCTATACCTAATTGCAGAATTTTATTATAAATTGGTGATATTTTAAGGTATAAAGGCAACTCTGAATTATTCATAAGTATTTTCGTAAGCTAAAAAGATTAAATCATCTATAGTTTACTATAAATCTTATTCGCAATTAATGAAATGTATCGTGCTTAAATAAGTACAATTTATACCTTTTTATTAATGATTTGCCTAACAATAGCAAGGACTTAATGTGACAACAGCATTAAATCAAGTGGCTTTAGCCAACTTAACGAAAACAACTTTAGCTCAGTTATTGCCAACTGACACAACCAACAGTCAACTTCCTTGTGCTGTAGAATTAACGCAAGCTCACTTTTTTATTGAAAATAAAGTCGCTTTGAGTGTAACACATGAATTATCTAGCATTAGCAAGAATACTGCTGATAAAAGCATAACTATTGAGCTGGTGGTATTTTCAGATATTACAATAACTCAGTTAGCTAATATCGTAAAATCATGTGATTTATCATTGCAGTCATTAACAACTATTAATGATCGTAATAATGCAATAAGTTACCGCTTTAATGTCACCGTTAGCGATTTAACGAATGCTCGCCAACAATTAGCAAAAATTAATTTAACTGAAAAAATTGACAGTATTTTAATTGAAAACGCTCCATTACTCACCACACCAGGTGTATTGCTAATGGACATGGACTCAACAGCCATTAAAATTGAGTGCATTGATGAGTTAGCAACACTCGCTGGTGTTGGTGAACAAGTTGCTGAAGTCACTGAGCTTGCAATGCAAGGTAAGTTAGATTTTTCTCAAAGTTTACATCAGCGTGTAGGTACATTAGCTGGCGCGCCTGTTAGTATTTTAGAGACTGTTTTATCGACACTACCTTTAATGGAAGGTTTAGCAACACTTGTTAAGTCATTACAAAAATATCAATGGCGAGTTGCTATTGCATCAGGTGGTTTTACTTACTTTGCCGATCATTTAAAGAAAACATTATTATTAGACTCTGCCGTTGCAAACACGCTTGAAATTGTTGATGGTAAGCTTACGGGTAAAGTACTTGGTGATGTCATTGATGCTCAAGCTAAAGCTGATAATTTATTGTCGCTAGCGCACGAATACAACATTAACGACTCTCAAACTGTTGCTATGGGTGATGGTGCAAATGACTTAGTCATGATGAATGCAGCTGCTTTAGGTGTTGCATTTCATGCAAAACAATTAGTAGTTGATAAAGCAGATGTTGGCATTAATCACCAAGGGTTAGACTGTTTATTACATTGGTTAAAATAACAAAAAAGTAACTAATCTTATATTCGCTTTTAAAAGCCTTATCGTTAACATATACGATAAGGCTTTTTTATTTAAGAGTAATTCAATACCACTTGTTCGGTAACATCATATAACTGAACAAAGCCCGCAACACTGTATATATCTTTTTCTAATTGTTTTCCTTTATGAAGAGCATATGCACTGATATAACTTAATTCAGGGTTCAAATGCACAAGATTCGGCTCTCCTGTTCTTGATAGCTTAAATTGGACACAAAAAAACGACCCTTTTTTTAATGCTGTTTGAATAAATTTTTGTTTCTGATCAAAAGATTCAAAATCACCGACTAACCGTGTATCTATAGCTTCATTTAACGCCGTTTTATTGTGGTCAACAGCAATAAATAAAAGATTAGTATAAGGACAGTCGCTAACTTGCTGCTGCTTTAACTGATGGCTAAGAACATCTGCTGCTATGTTGTTTTTAAATAAAGGGTATAAATTATAATATTGTTCATCATCACTTAATTGCTTTAAGCATTTCATTAAACGTGAATTTGATGTGCCTGCTGTCATGGCTTCTAACTTATAACGACTACCGCTTGTTTGAATAAATACAGTAGAAGAAGCAATATTATAACTAAATATATTACGCAGCGCGGGTAATAAGCCTCTTGTCATCATCAAATATTCATCAGATGCCAGTTTATCTTTATTTTTATCAATTAATAATTTAAAAAAAGCACGGCCGATATGACGATGGTTTTGAACATAGACCTTTAAATTTAGTATGTTTTTAGCTTTATTAATACGTACAATTTCGTAAGGCAACTTGTTTAACTCAAAGCTTTTAGTAATTTTTTGTAATTTCGGGAATGATAAGTAAACAACGTCGCCCTCTTGTAAGACTGAACGTTTTTTTAAATCAATTTTAAGGCCAGATATAGAGAAATTTTCAGAAGTTCCTTCCCATTTAACACCATCAACTGAAATTACCACAGGTGTTTTATAGGTAAAGCGAGGTTCATTTCTATCGTTACTATAAGTAATACCTGCTGCTTCAACTGGAAGTGCTAATTTTATACGTTTATGACCAAATGTTTTTAACATTTTTATATCAATAGCTTGCTCAATAGACCCCTTCTTAATCTCTTTTATTAATTCGGGTGAGGTTAAATCACTTACCACCCCCATTAATTTAATTTGTTCAATTATACTGATGACTTCATCTGATGATGCTACATTTAATGGAGCATCATTTAAATTAGCAGTATTAGGAATTGTGATAGAAGAAAAGCCATTATCAGGCTTGATCTGATTTAATGAAATATTAAATACAGCAAAAGACGCTTTTTGCACAGCAAAAGAAATAAACTGCTTGAATAATACTTTATTATCGCCAAATTGACTTTCGTCAGCAGTATAAAAGAAAAGTTTGTTTTGGTGTTTATGAATAAAACTATATACGCTAATTGACTGTTTACCACTTTTTAATAATGTAGTCATTCGTTCAAGCGTAAATAAATAATGTAACGTAGATTCTTTTTTTTCATTCAGCCAGTATTCAAAAGTGTTACGATTATTACTGGTTGTTAAGCCATAATGTGGAACGTATTGATTATTTAATTTACTAAAAAAAATAGGTAATTCATTCACACTAGGTACTAAAAACTGCTCAAACATCCTTGATTGAAATGCTTTAATAGTATTAGTTAAATTGATACGGTACCTGCGCTTATTTCCTTGAATAAAGCCATCAAGAAAGGTTTTAAACCCGTCATTAATTCCATTCTCATATATGCGCTTAACACCAGCGGTTTGCAAGCCATTAGAAAAATGTACATTAGATACGCAGTATGGGTAACCTTCTTTTGCATCAAAGGCAAACTCTTGCTCTAATCCAACAAAACGAATATGTAGTAGCTGACCTACATAAAGTGTTTCATTTTTAGGTAACCTAAATTTACAGCCCCCACTACTTAAATCAGAGCTTGTGCATAGTATTTTACGTTTATCTTCCAATAATAATTCTAATGGAATAGCAAAATTCATACGTTCTTCACTTCGATTAACATAAAAGTTAAAACTGTAACTTTTAGCTAAACATTGAAGTTTCTCTAGAGGTTTTGATGCATCATCTATAATTTCAATTTGTTGATTAGTAAAAGAAGATGCTACTTGAGGTTGATTTAACGCACTTTCTTTTTGATACATCACTTTAAAGTTATTTTCAGTATTACAGGATGCTTCATAAACTCCGAAACAATAATGACCATAAAGTGCCATATTCTCTTCAAACACTTCAATAGCAACATCATCTAAATAGTGCGAACGGTTATCATCTTGATATAATATACATTCGCCATCGACATGACCTCGTAGGTCAATTAAACGAGTACAAGGTTGCGCCAAACGTTTAAGCTCCATTTTCAAAAGAAAACGTTCAGAAGTCACTAAAGCTTCAGTTGCTGTAGCGAACTCTTGTTCAAAGCCCTTCGTTGATACTTTTCCACGAAACTGTTGAATTATATGCGAATATTTAGAAAAATCATTTGTCATTAAAAACTAGTCACTTCATTAGTCAATAAATTATCATTCAAGTAAAAGAAAAAACCTAAATCGATTATTTTCTTTTCTATCTCTGCGTAAATAACAGATATATAATAAGATAATAGTTAAATACATTGTATTTTGCATACAAAAAAGCAAAATTCATGCCTAAGAATAAAAATTAAAAGGATACTTATGAGTAAAACTAAAAGCACATTTGTTTGTACAGATTGTGGGTCAGAGTATTCAAGGTGGATGGGACAATGTAATGACTGTAAAGCATGGAATACCATCACCGAATTTAAACAAGCAAAACCTTCTGCACGTTCAAATAATTTTTCAGGCTTTGCTGGTGTCAATGACAACAAAATACAAACACTTGACAGCATTGACTTAACCGAGCTTCCTCGTTTTTCTTCAGGCTTCGCCGAATTTGATCGTGTTTTAGGCGGTGGCATAGTTCCTGGAAGTGCGACTTTAATTGGTGGTGAACCTGGTGCAGGTAAAAGTACACTATTACTTCAAACCATGTGTTTTTTAGCTGAACAAATGAATGCGCTTTACATCACAGGAGAAGAATCTCTGCAGCAAGTGGCAATGCGTGCAAAACGCTTGGGGTTACCCACTAATAAGTTAAAAATGCTTTCAGAAACCAGTGTAGAGAATATTTGTCATATTGCCGAAAGAGAAAAGCCTAAATTGTTAGTTGTTGACTCTATTCAAGTTATGCATGTGGCTGATATTCAATCTGCCCCTGGTAGTGTTTCTCAAGTACGTGAAGCAGCAGCATACTTAACACGTTTTGCGAAACAGCACCATGTTGCCATGTTATTAGTTGGACATGTAACCAAAGATGGCTCTCTTGCTGGTCCTAAAGTGTTAGAGCACTGTATTGATTGTTCAATTATGCTTGAAGGTTCTACTGATTCAAAATACCGTACATTACGCGGGCATAAAAATCGCTTTGGTGCCGTCAATGAATTAGGCGTGTTTGCCATGACAGGTACTGGTTTAAAAGAAGTTAAAAACCCGTCGGCCATTTTTCTTTCTAGAGAAGACCAAGAAACTTCAGGCAGTGTTGTTATGGTTTTATGGGAAGGAACTCGACCACTATTAGTTGAGATTCAAGCGCTCGTTGATCATTCTGCATTAGGCAACCCTAGGCGTGTTGCTGTTGGCGCTGATCAAAACAGGTTGTCAATGTTATTGGCTATATTGCATCGTCATGGCGGTCTTCAAATGAACGACCAAGATGTATTTGTGAATGTAGTTGGTGGTGTCAAAGTTACAGAAACCAGTATCGATTTAGCCTTATTATTAGCAATGGTATCAAGCTTTAGAGATAACGTATTACCTCAAGATTTAGTAGTGTTTGGTGAAGTTGGTTTGTCTGGTGAAATTCGCCCAGTCACAAGCGGACAAGAACGTATCAATGAAGCCGCGAAGCATGGCTTTAAAAAAGCCATTGTTCCTTATGGTAATTTACCTAAAACAAAAATTGCAGGCATGGAAGTCATTGGTGTTAAAAAATTAAGTGAAGCTTTAGAAGCAATTTAACATAATAATAATGAGGTTTTAATGTGTTAGAAATTTCAAATACCGTTTCTATTGGTGACTGGGAAATAGAGCTAAGTGCTATTCGATCACAGGGTAATGGTGGCCAACGTGTCAATAAAGTTGCTACAGCCATTCACCTTAGATTTGATATTAAACGCTCTTCACTACCTGACTTTTATAAAGAGCGGTTATTAAAGCTTTCTGATAGCCGTATTACCAGTGATGGTGTCTTAATCATAAAATCGCAATCGCATCGTACTCAAGAAATGAACAGAGATGATGCGCTGAAGCGATTAAAAGACATTATTATTTCGGCAGGTAAAACTCAAAAAGCAAGAAGAGTAACCAAACCAACCAAGAGTTCACAACGAAAGCGAATGGATAATAAAAGTAAAAAAGGGGATTTGAAAAAGTTACGTAATAAGCAAAACTATTAAAAAAAGCCCTAATTTATTCGATTTATATTTTAAAAGCAGTAATATCTATTTAAAAGTGTCTATTCTTATAAATATAAAGGCTTAATTGTTCTATTATTTATAAATGACAATGTAATTAATCAACAATATAAATTTACTATGTTTTATTATTTTGGGTTTGGTTCAAATATTAGTATGGCTTCACTGAAAGCCAAAGGTGTTTCACCTATACAGTCACAACCTGCTACATTACATGGGTGGCGATTACGGTTTAATGTACAGCATTTTTTTCGTAATGAAGGTGGGGTCGGGAATATTCAGTACACGGGAAGCAATGAAGATAAAGTGCTAGGGATGCTTCATGAATGTTTAGACGACAATCTAATCGATTTAGACGCTGCCGAAGCTCATGGTTATGGCTACAACAGAATAACATTAGATGTTGAAACTAATGAAAAATCTAATGTATCGGCATTAACCTATATTGGCACTCCAGAGTTTATTGATGATTCTTGTTTACCAAGCCGTAGGTACTTAAATATTATTATCTCAGGGGCAAAACAAGCAGGCTTTAAAGAAGAATACATTCATAAATTAATGGCTCAACCTGTTTTAACACCTAGTAGGTATCCCAAATTTATACCACCGTCTGGTGATTATAGCGTGTTTAATAATCATAATATTAGTAGTTATCCGTTATATACGGTGCTTCATGGGCATGTTTTTGACATGTCATCTGCTCGCTCTCATCATGATTATTTAAAGATTTTTTTTGGTGGTAAAGATATGACGTTATTTCACCTAAAACGATTAGACTCTAGTGATAACAAAGAAACATTAGACGATATAAAATATAATAAATTAAATATCAAACAACAAGAATACCTAAATGGCTTTTTATGTGAATATGCTATGGAGTATGATTATGTCGGTCAGTTTAATTACTAAAAACTACAACTAAAAATTACAAGGCTACGCCATGCAAAAACTATCAACAAAATTCCCTAAAGCACTTGCTCATGGTTCAATACAAGAAATATTCAACAATGTCTTTTTTGTTTGTGGCGCCATGGAGGCGAACCTAATGGGCATGGATTGGAAGTTCAGCAGAAATATGGTCATTATTCGAGAAGAAAAGCGCTTAATACTGATTAATAGCGTACGCTTAACTGATGAAGGCTTAGTTGAATTAGAAAAGC
>JALZUE010000206.1 GCA_023301705.1 Alteromonadaceae bacterium
TTAATAGCACCAGATTACCCTGGTTACGGTAACAGTGAATTTCCGAGTGTTAGTGAATATGAATATACTTTTGATAATGTTGCTAAAACGATGGATAAGTTTTTAGTGCAACGTGGGCTAGATAATTATGTATTAATGATACAAGATTTCGGTGCGCCAGTCGGTTTTCGTATTGCAACTGAACACCCAGAAAGAGTTGCCGGTTTTGTTGTTATGAATGGTAATGCCTATGAAGAAGGTATTTCAGTATCAGGCTGGGGTAAAGTTTTAGATTACTGGAAAAAGAAGACACCAGCGTTAGAAAAACATATTAAAGATAATGTATTTACGCTTGGTGCTATGAAGTGGCAGTATACTCATGGTACACGTAATCCAGAAAGTATTAATCCTGATAACTGGGTGCTTGATTATTATAATATTTCTCGACCAGGCGGTCATGAAATGGCATTAGAAATGTTTTATGACTATCAAAATAATTTAACGTTATACCCTAAATGGCAACAATACCTTCGAGATAATCAACCGCCGATGCTGCTTGTTTGGGGAAAGAACGATGCTTTCTTTCCAGTACCTGGTGCTGAGGGGTATAAGCGTGATGTAAAAAATATTGATTACTATATTTTAAACACAGGTCACTTTGCTTTAGAAGAAGAAGCGCCATTTATTATTGATAAAATGCGGAGCTTTATGAAAACTAAAGTGAAATAGCTTAAATGTTAAAATAAATAAAAAGGGGCTATATGCCCCTTTTTATTTATTCTGGGTTCTTTTAACCCTGATTACTTAGCCACACCGTTTGATAAGGTGAAAGTGTAATTGATTCACAGACATTGGTATATTGTTTACCTGAAATCAAATCTTTCCAAGACTCTGTTAATACGAGGTTCAATTCATTCATTGGTAATTCAAGTGGCTCATTAGTTATATTACTAATGCAGAATATACTTTGTTTTCTATCACTGCTTTGGCGCCAGAAGCCAAATAAACTTAAGCCTAAATGTAACGTAAATTGAATCGCATTGGGATGAAATGCAGCCTGAGCTGTTCTTATGTCAATTAATTTAGTTAGCTGAGTTAATACTTGATGATGAGAACTTTGCTCATTGGCTAATTCCGCCTCTAATGCATCAAATTCCCACCGGTGGCGATTAATAGAACGATTATGATGAGTGTTTTTGAGCTTATCATAGTCATTATGAGTACCTAATAAACTGTGAATATAAATACCAGGTATACCTTCCAACCCTAACATAATGGCATGAGCACAAATAAAACGCTCTAAGTTCCATTCATCAGCGCCATCAACTGTACCTTGCAGTGCATCATACAGTGCAATGTTCATTTCATACGGTTTTGGTTCGCCAGCTTCATTGGTACGACATGATATTTTACCACCAAACTTTGCCATGGTTTCAGTTAATGTGATGAGTTCATCGTCTTCCAACAAACCTTCTGCGGGTCGCAAGCCAACACCGTCATGCGATGCTATAAAATTAAAGTAGGTTGTACCATTTTGTGCTGGCGGCATACTCATAAGCCAGCGCTTTAAATATAAACAACTACCTGTAATTAATGTATTAATTAATAAAGGCGGTAATGAAAAGTTATAGATGCAATGCGCTTCGTTAGCGTTACCAAAATAGGTTAGGTTCTGTGTATTTGGTATATTCGTTTCGGTGATAATAACCGCGTCATCTTGAGCATGCTCTACAAGTGTTCTTAATAGCCTTATAACTTCATGAGTTTCTGGTAAGTTGATAGAGGTAGAGTTGGCTTTTTTCCATAAAAAGGCAACAGCATCTAATCTGAAAATATTAACCCCAGCATCAAGATACTGACGAATTATTTTAACAAATTCAATCAGTACGTTTGGGTTGCGAAAATCAAAGTCAACTTGATCATGGCTAAATGTACACCATACGTGTTTTTCGCCTTTAGCTGTTGCTGTTGGGCGTAATAAAGGTGATGTTCTGGGCCTAACAACTTGCGTTAAATCATCACTAGGATCGGCTGTAAAGAAATAATCATGACCAGCACCTTCTCCTTTAGTGAAGTTTTCAAACCATAAACTTCTACTAGAGCAGTGATTGATGACTAAATCAGACATTAATCGTTTCTGGTTGCCAATGACGCTAATATCTTGCCAATTACCAAGTGCTTCATTAACACTTGAATAATCTATTACTGCGAAGCCGTCATCTGAACTGTAAGGAAAAAAAGGTAGAATATGAACACTGTTAATACTTTGTATGTGTTTATCCATAAAATGTTGCAATGTCACTAAGGGGCGTTCACCTTGCTTTAGGACACTATCACCGTAAGTAATCATTATTATGTCTTTTTCAGACCAGTGATTGTCAAACGGTTGCACAGCACTTCTGTTGGGATCAACCCTAATTAATTCAATTAATTGATTCGCAAGTTCGTGTAGGTTTTGCGTTAACGGAATATCTTTATAAATACACGTTAATTGTTGCTCTACTTTATGCGTTAATGCCTTAATTACTGTTGTCATTTTCTACCTCACATTTTTACTGTTCTTTTGCCTTTATTACTAACTTTGAATAAGAAGAGCTTTATTCTTTGCTAAATTCTTCATTATCAAGCTCTACCGCTTCTTTTAGTTCATCTAAAATAGTTGGCATTGCACTAATCACTCGACTCCAAGTCGGCATAAAAGGTGTTTCCATTGGGTTGTCTAAAAAGCGTTGTCCTGCGGTAACAATATTTCTAGCAAACATTTCAACGGCCTTTTCTTCAAGATGAATATCTGTTGTTAATCCATTCATTAAGGCATCATTATGATATTTTTCTACGTAATCTAATGCAATACGGTAGTAGGTAGCTTTTAATGAACGAAATGCTTCATTACTGAAAGTTTCACCTTGTGTTGCCAGCTTTCTGAAAAATGCTTTGGTAATATCAATAGACATTTTAGATAAACCCGCTTCAGCATCATCAAGTGATAAGTTTTGGTGTTTATGATCATATACGTCAGCAATGTCAACCTGACAAATGCGGTTGGTTGCATAGTTACGTTGCATCTCACTTAATACACCAATTTCTAAACCCCAGTCGCTCGGAATGCGTAAATCGGTTAGCACATCACGGCGAAATGAAAACTCACCGGCTAATGGGTAATTGAAGCTGTCCATGTAATCAAGGTATTCATTTTCACCAATGACGCGTTTAAATGCTTTAATAAGTGGGGTAACTAATAAGCGGGAAACACGACCATTCATTTTTCCATCAGCAATACGAGTATAAAAACCTTTGCTGAATTCATAGTGAAATTGTGGGTTCGCTACTGGGTAAATTAATCGTGCAAGTAAACTTTTTTCATAAGTAACAATGTCACAATCATGTAGTGCTACAGACTCTGTTCTGCCAGACGCTAAGGTATAACCCATGCAATACCAAACGTTACGACCTTTACCTAGTTCTTTTGGCGCTAAACCTAGCTTTTCTAGTTTTGCATCTAATGCTTGTAAACGAGGGCCATCGTTCCATAAAATCCTATGGTGTTGAGGAAGCTTCTTGAAAAACGATAACGCGTGTTGATACTGTGCTTTATCTGCTCTATCTAAACCAATAACAATTTCATTTAAGTAAGGAACTTCGGCTAGCTTATCAATAATATCAGGAAGCGCATCACCTTCTAATTCTGAAAACAATGAAGGTAAAATAAGCCCCATAGGGCGCTTTTCTGCAAATGACATTAGCTCTTGTTCTAAGTCTTCATTTGAACGATTCGTTAAGTTATGAAGAGTGGTTACAATACCGTTCTGATAAAAGTCAGCCATTATGAGTAAACTCCAATTTTTTGTTTTTGTGGTGTTAGTAAAAAAAAGCTATTTAAACATTCAGCCCAGCCTTTAGGGCCAAACTCTGTACTACGAAAGCTATTTTCTATTTTATTTAGAATAGGGAATGGGTGAATAGGGGATTTTATTTGCATTGCATAATCGGCACTTTCTAGCATGGCGTTATCGTTGTGGCTATCACCTAAAGCAATGCTTTGTACGTTTGTGTTATTCTGTTTAGCATAAACATTGCTAAGCCATGTCATCGCGACACCTTTATCGGTATGGCCACCAACATGTAAAAACCGACCTCCTTGTAACATGTGAGCGCCTAGTGACTCCATATGGCTAATAAATTCACTTTTGTTTTCATTATCACCATGCCATAACAATGGCTCTGTATATTTTCTGTCAATTGCATATTCTGCACTTTCTGGCACTAAACCAGTTAAGTTGCATAATTCGTCACATGATAAATCAGAGAAGCCTTGGAATAATTTTTGGTATTTACTTTCAATATTTTTAAGCAGATCTAACCAATGTTGCCTTGGTGGACAAAATTCCTTAACCCAGTAATTCCCTTGTATTATTGTATCTTCTGGCTGTGTAGGAAAGTAATCAATAGGAATGTAAATCGCCGCGCCATTTTCAATAATAAATGGTGACGTTAGACCTAAACTTTCTTGTATTCTAAATACTTCTGCATAGGTTTTACTCGTATTTGGAATGATTGGAACAGAAAGCGCCTTTAAAGAGCTAATTGTTTGTTCTGCTTTGTCGAAGCTGTAATCAAAATGATCTAATAACGTACCATCTAAATCAGTATAGATGATTGACTGGTTATTCATTTCAGTATCCTTTGAATTGATATCTTTTTTGATGATTTTGTTAATATTTCTTTCATTATCAAGTGGTAATATCCAATCACATTGCTGTGGTAATGTTGCAATGCATACCTCGGTTAAACGTTGGTAATATTGAATAAAGGCATTAACCTCACTTTTACTCATCACTCCTTTGCCAGATGTTTTTGCGGCTAATTTCTCTTCTTGTTGCCAACGCCACTTCTCAACAGAGTTGAAGCTAGGTGCTTTAAGCATAACCCAATGATTCATTTGTGAATATAAGGGTTCATAATTCTCTTTTAATTGTGTATTTACATAAGTTCGCCAAGTAGCATCCTGATCTTGATTTTTTTCAAATTCATTAACGGGTGTTTCTAATTCATCTGAATTTTGAGCCGCAGCGCCCCAACACCATCCTTCTAGAAATACTATGTCGACATGTTTAGTCGATGTTTTCCAATCGCTTTGATCGTATAAATCATCAATTGATTTATTAAACCTTGGAATTTTCACCGTTTGTGTCGTTTCTTTTAAAGCGTTTAATGTGTCTTTCAGTAATTCGGTATCGTGTGTGCCAGGTACACCGCGTGTTGCAAGTAAAGGGTGAGTAGTTTGAGCTAATGATAAGCGAGCCTCTTTACTTAAATAAAAATCATCAAGAGACAAATTGATGATATTTAATTGATATTTTTCTGTTAAGTAATAGGTTAAAAAATCAGTTAATGTAGACTTGCCCGAACCTTGGCAGCCATTTACGCCGATAAATAAAGGACTTTGGTTAAAGTATTTTTGTTGATGAATTTTTTCAGCAAGTGGAATAAAGTACTGCTCAGCCTTGTGAATAAAATCTGTAGGTAAGTCATGTTGTTTAATAAATGAAAGCAGCATTGTTTCCTCTTATTTTATTTCGTTTCTTGTTATGTAAGATTGTGTGCTTGCTCTTTATGTATCATTTTATGTACCACTTCTTAATTTATTTCCAGAACTTTGTCTTTTATAGTACGAGTGACTGGATTACAGTGACTTTTATTCATTTAAACCGCATTAGAATTTAAACTTTCATCAAAGGTTTATTATGAATATTCTCAGGGGAAAATAAAAAACGCACCATTTGGGTGCGTTTGAGGAGGTGATTTAAAAGCTCGATTTAAGTGTTAATAAATAGCAGTTATTAATTAAAACAATTCTTCTACCGTTTCTTGAGTCTCATTAGGGAGTAGCACAGGGTTGTTTTGTTGAATGTAATCGACGGGTTCAGAGCCTACCGAAAAATATTCAAAAGTACTCGATTTATCGGTTTTATTGGTGAGCTTTCCTGAAACTTTATCTATGCGAACTGACAATATATTTTCAGGTTGCTGAAATGGCTCTTCTGGCAAAGTACTTAATGCCGTTTTCATAAAGTTAATCCATGGTGGTTGTGCAGATTTAGCGCCAAATTCTTTACCTGTCGTTTGGTTACTGCCTAAATTGGCATTATAGATTGTTTGGCCTAGAGCTCGAGAGTGGTTATCGAAACCAATCCAGCTTGTCGCTACTAGACGTCGGCTAAAGCCTGAAAACCAAGCATCTTTAGCTTCATTTGTTGTACCTGTTTTACCTGCAATGTCTTTACGATTTAAACTTCTTGCTCTAAAGCCTGTACCTTGCCAATTAGGTAATGTTGACCAGTCAGCTCCCCAAATGGCGCTGTTTAATGCTTGAGTGATTAGAAATGCATTTTGCGAGCTAATCACTTGTTCAGCTTTATTAACAGGAGTGTTGTTTTGCGTATTAGGTGTATTTGCGTACTCAGTAATAACATCAGTTGCAGTAAAACTATTGATTGTATCATTATCATTTATGCCATTATTGTTATCGCTCTCTGATGAATGATAGGCTAACTCACATTCGCTACATGCAATGGCTGGGTTAGCTTGAAAAATGACATTGCCAAAGCTGTCTTCAATACGCTCTATTAAATAAGGTTCGATTAAGTAACCACCATTAGCAAAAGTAGCAAAACCAGTGGCAACTTCAAGTGGTGTTAAAGAAGCTGAGCCCAATGCCAACGATTCATTTCTTGGCAGTTCTGACGGGTCAAAACCAAATAACGATAAATGATCGATAACTTTACTTAACCCGACTGCTCTTAATAAGCGAACCGCGATAACATTTTTAGATTGTGCAAGTGCCAATCTAACTCGTATAGGGCCACTGTATATTGGTGGTGAATTTTTTGGACGCCATACAACACCAGAGCGGCTATCCCATTTATTGATAGGTGCGTCATTAACTAAACTGCCTAAAGTAAAGTCACTATCAAGTGCAGCCGAATAAATAAAAGGTTTTATATTTGAACCTACTTGACGTTTGGCTTGAGTAACACGATTAAATTGACTTTGCTTAAAACTAAAGCCGCCCACAGCTGCTTGAATTGCGCCATTATCAGGGTTTAGAGCAACAAAAGCGCTACTTGCTTGTGGCAATTGACTAAGTGCGTATGTACCATCGGCTTGTTGTTTTATATAAATAATATCGCCGTATTGTAAAATGTCAGAAGCAGTTTTAGGTGGTGTCCCTTGTTTATCGTCATTGATATATTCTCTTGCCCAAGAGAGTCCAATCCATGGAATGGTTTGGGTTGTGGTATCTCTTAAAGTGACAGTAACAGATAGCTCCTCAATTGAAGTCACAACAGCAGGCATTAATTGTTGATAACTCTTTATTACTGATAGTGCTTCTGTGACTTCTACTGGTGTAATAGGAGCAATCGCTTCTAGATTTGTATTTTCAGTAATAGATCTAAGAGTCTGAGTTGGTTTTCTAAAACCGTGGCGTTTATCGTAGTTAAAAAGGTTATTGATTAATGCTTGCTGAGCAGAGTATTGAAGTTTTGAAGGAATTGTTGTGAATACCTTATACCCTGCATTATAAACATCTTCTCTGTCGTATCTAGCTAACATTTCTTGATGTGCCATTTCAGCAACATAAGGTGCATTTAATTCAATTTCAGCGCCATGCCTTTTAGCGGTTATTTCCATATTCCTCGCTTCATCATAAGCTTGCTGTGAAATATTATCGGTAACTAACATACGCTTTAAGACAACAGCACGTCTAAATTTAGCGCGTGATGGAGAGCTAATTGGGTTTAATGTTGATGGCGCTTTAGGTAAACCGGCTAAAACGGCAATTTGTGCAAGGCTGAGTTCATTAATGTTTTTACCGTAATAAACTTGTGCAGCCGCGCCAAAACCAAAAGCACGATGACCAAGCTCTATTTTATTAATGTAAAGCATTAATATTTCATCTTTTGTTAATAGATTTTCTATATGAAAAGATAAAAAGATTTCGCGTATTTTTCGAATTGCTGTAACTTCCCTCGTTAAAAAGAAGTTTCGAGCAACTTGCATTGTTATGGTCGAAGCACCACCTTTATTTTGCCCCATTAATTGACCCAAAACAGCACGGCCCATACCGATAGGATCAACACCAAAGTGCAGGTAGAATCGTTCATCTTCTGTTGCTAATAAGGCGTCAATCAACTGTTGAGGCACTTCTTCTCGTGTTAATGGTATGCGTTTTCTTTCACCAAATTGAGAAATTAATAAGCCATCAGATGTAAATATTTGCATGGGAGTTTCCCATTTAATATCGCGTAAAGATTCCACACTAGGTAATTCATCTTTTAAATATAAGTATAAACCATAGGTACAACCTAAACCTAAAACAGTGAAAAAAATGAATATTTTGATTAGTTTTTTTATTAAAAGCAAAAGTAAGGCTCTACAATAGTTTAAAAAAATGTTACTTATAAGTAGTATACCACACTATAAAAAATTTCTAATTACACTCATTATTTTCTCAAGGAAGTTAATTAAGTAATATGTTTAACAATATCTGGAAAAAGAAAAATACGAATATGGTGGGTATTGATATTGGCTCTAATTCTGTAAAAGCTGTTCTGCTCGGGCAGATTGATAGTGGCTATATTTTGAAAGCAATTGCTATAGAAAAAATACCTAAAGGTGTTGTTGTTGATAGTGAAATTCAAGATATAGAGGCTGTGGCTAATATCATCGCTAAAATTCGCAAGAAAATACATAAATCAGTAACGGAATGTGCAGTAGCAGTCTCTGGTAAAACTGTTATTACGAAAGTTATTTATATGGATGCTGGCTATACTGATGAAGAAATTTCTAATCAAATAGATATTGAAGCAGATAGTTTGATTCCATTTCCTTTAGATGAGGTGAGCATTGATTTTGAAAAGCTCAATATCAATGAGAATGATAAAAGTAAAGTTAATGTATTATTAAGCGCAGGACGAACTGAATCGGTAGCGGCAAGAGTTGCAGCATTAGAAGGTGGTAACTTTAATACTAAAGTGGTTGATGTTGAATCTTACGCAGTTAGTCGCTTATTTGATTTATGCTTACCTAAATTACCCAATGATGCATTAGAAAAGACTGTTGCTATTATTGATATAGGTGCATCTACCACACTTTTCTCCGTAACGCATAAAGGTGAACACACCTATAGCCGAGATCAATTGTTTGGTGGCGAACAATATACTCGAGCCATTGTGAATCATTACAATCAAACTTTCGAAGATGCGGAGCAGTTAAAGGTCACAAATAATTTACCTAAAAATCACAAGTTAGAAGTGTTAGCTTCTTTTCATATGATGTTAATACAACAAGTACGTCGTTTTATTCAAATGTATTTAACCAGTAGTGGTAATGATAAAGTAGATTATATTGTGCTATCTGGTGGTACGAGTATGATTCAAGATATTGATGCCGTTTTAAGTAATGATTTAGGCTTACCTTGTATTGTTATTAATCCATTTACGTACATGAGTATAGACAAAGAAGTAAATAAAGAGGTTTTAGCGGAAGTAGCTCCTCAATTATCAGTGGCTACAGGGTTAGCATTACGGAGTTTTTCACCATGGCATATATAAACCTGCTTCCTTGGCGAGAACAAGAAAAAGAAACACAAAAAAAAATCTTTCTTATTATACTCGCTAGTATTGCGGTATTTACATTATTATTAACCTTTTTAATAGGGCTGTTTTATCAATTGAAAATAGATGGCCAGAATACTCGTAATCAATTTTTACAGAATGAAATTACCATTTTAGATGTGAAAATAGCAGAAATTAGAACGCTAAATACGACGAAGAAAGAATTAATAAAACGTATTTCAGCTGTTGAACAATTACAGCGTAATCGAAATGTTGGTACGCAAGTTTTTAGTGAAATAACCAGTGTTGTGCCAAGTGGTGTCTATTTAACGAGTGCCTTTAAAACAGGTAATGTTTTATCGTTTGAAGGTAAAAGTGTATCAAATAGTAACTTATCGAATATGATTCGTAATATTGAAAATTCTGAATTATTGTATGATGCAAAATTACATAAAATTACTAGCAGTAATATACAAAAAAGTTTGTTGAGTGATTTTAATATGGTGGTAAAAGTAAAGAGCGCAGCTTTTGAAGAGCGTTTAGACAAAGTAAGTGCCAAGGCTGGTCAATAATGAATATAGACTTATCACAATTTGATAATTTAGAGCTTGAAAATATTGGTCAATGGCCTAGAACTGTTAAAGTTGTAACAGCGATATTGATTGTTGTGGCAATGTTGTTTGCAGGGTATCACCTTTTTATTGTAGATCGTATTAAACAATTAAATGCAATCTCTACAGACGAAAAAAATTTACGTCAGTCGTTCCAAACTAAATATCACGTTTCTGCTAACCTTGGTTTGTTCAGACAACAAATGATAGATGCTGAAGCTTTATTTTCAGAACAAGTTAAAAGCTTGCCAGAACGTCATGAAACCCCAGGATTGTTAGATGATATTACCTTTGTTGGCACCTCAAGTGGATTACAATTTGAAACATTAAGTTGGCAGCCAGAAGTATTTCGTGATATTTATATCGAATTACCCATTAATATTGAGGTGATGGGAACTTATCATCAATTTGGACAATTTGTTAGTGAAGTTGCTGGTTTATCTCGAATTGTAACTTTACACGATTTTGCTATTTCACAAGTTGCTAATTCAGATAATTTACACTTATCGTTAAAAGCAAAAACTTATCGTTATAGAAAAGGAGAATAGTCATGAAAAAAATACTATGTCTACTACCTATAATGATTTCAGGCTGTTTTAGTGATACGACAGATATTCGCCTCTTTATTGATAATACAAAAAAGAATACTATCAGTTCTATTGAACCGATGGCTAAGGTGCCAGAATTCAAGCATATTGAATATATGGTTAACAGCAAGAGTAATCCTTTTGTGCTACCAACACCGAAGTTTTCTAAGACTAATACTCAGCAGAATAAAAATTGTGTTAACCCTGATGAAGGGCGAGAAAAAGAGGTTTTAGAAAAATACGCGCTTGATACATTGCACATGCGCGGTACTTTAGGCATTCTAGATGTTTCGTGGGCGCTTATTGAAACACCTGACAATACAGTACACCGTATAAAAAAAGGTAATTTTATTGGGCTAAATCATGGTCAAATTACCAAAGTGAATGATAAATCAATTAATATATTAGAACTCGTACCTGATGCAACAGGATGTTGGGTACAGAGAGAGTCAACCGTTGATATAATGGATGCATCAAGTACAGGAGCAAGGAATTAATGTTAGGTTTTAAAAGAAAGTTTACTCCAGTCGTAAAGACTCTTAAGGGATTAATCTTCACAGGAGGAATACTTTTATCTTCAGGTGTTCTTGCATCGACGTTAACAGATGTTTCATACAATACAATTCAAAACGATGAAATTAAGCTTACGTTTACTTTTTCTGAGAATATAGTTGAACAGCCAGAAATTACTACATCAGTTGATCCTGCTCTTATTACGATGGCATTTAGTGCTGATAGTTTTAACCAAAATTTAGTGTATACCGACATCTCTCATGCAGGGGTTGACGGTATTAAGATTAAACAAGACAGTGATAAAGTTTTAGCGACTATTTTCTTAGATGACTTCTCTGTTTTTGATGTCAGTCAAGTAGACAATACATTTTCAATTACATTCGCAAAAGGTATTGCCTCTGTAACAAGCTCTAAACCACAACCTAATACCTCATCTTTTTTAAATACAATTGAAGCAATTGATTTTAAGAAAACAGAAGAAGGTGCAGCGCAATTATTGGTTGACTTAAAAGATAGCGTAGTTGCGGTTAATGTTAGAAATCATTTGGGCAAATTATCTGTTGATTTTTTTAATACTGATATCACAGAAGATTTACTATATAAAATTGATGTAACAGATTTTGGAACAATTGTTCAAGAGATAGAAACATTTAAAGAAAGTAAGAACTCTCGCTTTGTAATTGAAACTTCTGACGAGTTTGATTTCGATCATGTACAAGAAAATGATCGTTTTATCTTAACAGTGACCAAAAAAGAAAAACAAGAAGACTATATAGAAGAGGTTGGTGACTTTGAAGGGCGCTTAATATCATTAAACTTCCAAGATATTTCTGTACGTACAGTGTTACAAATTATTGCCGATTATAATGATTTTAATCTAGTTATTAGTGATACAGTAACGGGTAATATTACGTTACGATTAGATGATGTTCCATGGGATCAAGCGCTTGAAATTATCTTACAAGTGAAAGGTTTAGATAAGCGCATCGATGATAACATATTGTTAGTAGCACCAAGAGAAGAGCTTGCAAGCCGAGAAGCGCAAGAATTACAAGATAAACAGCAAGCCAAAGAGCTAGCACCACTTTATTCTGAATATATTCAAATTAATTATGCAAAAGCATCTGATTTATCAAATTTAATTAAAAATGAACAAACAAGCATTTTGTCAGAAAGAGGAAGTGCGACTGTTGATGAACGAACCAATACATTACTTGTTCGGGATACAGCACAAAGTATTGAAGATATTAAACGTATGGTGTCGGTATTAGATGTCGCTGTGCGTCAAGTTGTTATTGAGTCTCGCATGGTAACTGTCACTGATGATCTTAATGAAGAATTAGGTGTTCGTTGGGGGTTATCTGATAATATTGGTAGTGACACATTGACTTCAGGCTCTCTTGAAGCGATAGGTGGTTCAGGTAATCTTGCCGACAGCTTAAATGTGAACTTACCAGCATCATCTGCAGCAAGTAGTCTTGCATTTCAAATTGCACATTTAGCTAACAATACGGTTTTAGATCTTGAGTTAAGTGCTTTAGAACAAGAAAATAAAGCCGAAATTATTGCTAGCCCTCGCTTAACAACAGCAAATCAAAAAGAAGCTTATATAGAACAAGGTGTAGAAATACCTTTCCAAGAAGCATCTTCAAGTGGTGCAACCACAACACAATTTAAAAAAGCAGTATTAAGCTTAACAGTAACACCGCAGATAACACCCGATGATAGAATTATTCTTGATTTGGTCGTAACACAAGATACTGTTTCAAGTGTGACAAGTGGTGAAGCTCCGGCAATTGATACTCAACGTATAGGTACGCAAGTATTAGTAAACAATGGCGAAACAATTGTATTGGGTGGTATTTACCAACAATCTATTATCAGCAGTGTATCGAAGGTACCTTTATTAGGTGATATTCCAGTTGTTGGTCGGTTATTTAAAAATACAAATAACTTTAATGAGAAAACTGAGTTACTTATTTTTGTTACACCTCGCATTGTAAGTGACCGTTTTTAAGAAAAATCACATCAATAGGGTACTTTTGTTAACACTTGCTTGCAAAGTACCCTCAACAATTGCGATAATTATGCCCTTAAAATTTCGAGGGACTTCCCTCTTTATCCTAAATCAATTTATTAACAGAGTTTTTAAATAAATCTAATGGCTGAAAAACGTAATATTTTCCTTGTGGGTCCAATGGGGGCTGGAAAAAGTACCATTGGCAGAGAATTGGCAGATAAGCTTCATCTTGAATTTTATGATTCTGATCAAGAAATCGAACGTCGTACTGGTGCCGATATCGCTTGGGTTTTTGACTTAGAGGGCGAAGAAGGCTTTCGTAAGCGTGAAGCAACAGTAATTGATGATTTAAGTCAAATGCAGGGTATCGTACTTGCTACTGGTGGCGGGTCTGTTATTAGTGACCTAGTGCGAAATAGACTATCTGCTCGCGGCATCGTGGTATACCTTGAAACAACTATTGATAAACAAGTTGCTCGTACCCAACGAGATCGTCGTCGACCTTTACTTCAAACAGATGAAGAGCCTCGTACAGTTCTTGAAAACTTAGCTGTTAAACGTAACCCGCTGTATGAAGAAATAGCTGATGTGATTGTTCAAACCGATGATCAAAGTGCGAAAGTAGTCGCTAATAAGATTGTTGAGCGTTTAGACTTCTAATTATGGCAGTATTAAATGTAGATCTCGACGACCGAAGTTACCCTATTTATATTGAAGCAGGGTTATTCTCTGGCAATAGTCCTTTGCACAAACATATTTCAGCTAAACGAGTATGTATTGTTACTAACGATATTGTTCATCCTTTATACATTGAAAAAATTAAGCAACAGCTGAATGATTTTGATGTTGATGAAGTCGTTTTACCTGACGGTGAAGCGCAAAAAAGTTTGGCTAATTTTGACGTTATTATGTCACATTTATTGGCAAATGGTCATGGTCGAGATACTACGCTGATTGCTCTTGGTGGTGGTGTTATTGGTGATATTTCTGGCTTTGCAGCCGCTTGTTACCAACGTGGTATTAATTTTATTCAAATACCTACAACATTATTATCTCAAGTGGATTCATCGGTTGGCGGAAAGACTGCTGTTAATCATCCTCTTGGTAAGAACATGATAGGTGCTTTTTATCAACCTCAAGCGGTACTGATAGACATTGATTCACTATCAACTTTACCTGCTAGAGAGTTCAGTGCTGGTATGGCCGAAGTGATTAAATATGGCATATTGGGCGATAAAGATTTTTTTGTATGGCTAGAAGATAATATTGAAAAAATTAAATCATCTAATACTGATACCTTAATTGAAATGATTCAACGCTGCTGTCAGTGTAAAGCCGACATTGTAGGTGCTGATGAAAAAGAAGCAGGTATTCGAGCATTACTAAACTTAGGTCATACTTTTGGTCATGCGATTGAAGCAGAGTTAGGTTATGGTGAATGGTTGCATGGTGAAGCAGTAGCCACTGGCATGGTACTTGCTGCTAAGTTAGCAGTAACAATGAATTTGATTGAAGTGTCAGATCTTCGTCGTATAGAAGCCTTAATTGCAGCATTTGATTTACCTCTAAATGCGCCATCACAGATGGGATTACCGGAGTTTATGCAACATATGCGTCGAGATAAGAAAAACTTAGCCGGAAAATTACGCTTTATTGTACCAACAGCAATTGGACAATCAGAAATTCGTGATGACGTCACTGAGGGCATGCTTCAACAAATTCTGTAATTTATTTTTACGGAAGGTGAAACATGTCTGTACTTGCTTACAATTCAATTGCTAACAGCAATGAAAGTATTCAGCAACCAACTCAGAATAACGTAGATGCAACCGCTAATATTAGTGCTAATGCACGTATTGACTACATTTTACGTTTTTCAAAGCAGTTGGTTATTGCGGTAACACCGCAAGTAAGCGAGTATGCTCCAATCAATAGTCAATTTTTGGCTAATCTACCACACACTCACAATGCTGCATTAGTCGCTGCTTCAAATCAATTTAATGACATTCAAATACGCAGTCGTATTATTGAACAGTTATTTGCAAATATTTTATTTGATCCAGAACAATCGCTTGCTGTTAGTTTAATCAATTTAATTCAAGAACAACCTCAAGATATCTCTATTGCCATTGAACATGCGCAGTTTTTATCTATTCAGATATTACATGAGTTAACTCAATTGGCGGCAATTGCTAAGAAGTCTGATTTAACGATTAACGTATTAGTGACGGGTAACTATGCTCTGGGTCATAAGCTATCTAAAAGTAGCGCACTATTTAAAGGGAAAAGCTCAATCATTAACGGAATGACAGGGCAGCTAATTCCTTTTAATTCTCCTCTATTTAAACAGCCTATAATATGGTTTTCTATCTTTTACCTTAAAGTAGCGGCCATATTACTAACGCTGATTATTTTCACTCTCTCAGGTTTTTATTTATATACTAATGATGAGCAAGCAAGCCTCGTTGATCAGTCATTGGTTGATTCTGAATTTGTGAAAGCTGATGAATCTTTAATATTGAGTAAAAGTAATAACAACACGCTACATAAAAAATTATTAAGAGAAAAAAGTATTAATAAAGCGGCTGATTCAACAGATATTATGAACGCTTTATTTTTTGATCAAGCTTTGATTGTTAAAAATGCGAATCAGCAAGATATTTTGCATGCATTAACATTACCATCAACGGCTAAAGATGAAAAAATTAATACATTAACAACACACAATATTATATTAGAAGCTGTCGAGCCAACTATATCAATAAGTGAAAAACCTTTAGGCAATGAGTTTAAAGAAGTGAGTGTTAAATTAAGTAATCAATCAGAAATATATTTTTCGTTAGATACTGGTTATGTAATTCAATTTGCAGCTTTTTCTGATAATAAAGTCAAAGCTGATTTTATTAAGCTGTTTCCTGATTTAAGTTATCATCGTTATTATCGAAAAATAGAAAATAAAACCTTTGAAGTTTTTACATCTAAGCCGTATAGAACAAGAAGCGAAGTAGATTCAGTACGTGAGCAGTTACCTGAGTCAGTAAAATCACTGAATGTTTGGGTAAAAACGTTAACTATTGTGCAAGAAGAAATTACTTCATTTGAACATAAGTAAATCTTGTATGTTTTGGTTCTATTAAATAACTTAATACCTTGAGTGTTATCGCTAGACTTCTTTATTCATCTCTTGCTAAGATCACTACTCATTGTGTTAGAGTGAAGTAAATGAAAGCAAATAAACAGATGTTGGCCTATATAGGTGCTAAACCTGGCACGATACAGCGTGATTCCGACTCGTGGTTTACACCAAGTTACTACACTGAGCTGGCACGTGAAGTGATGGGAAGTATTGATCTTGATCCATTTTCTTCTTCAACAGCTAATGAAGTGGTAAAAGCTAATCGCTTTTTTGATATAAAAAAAGACGCGTTCAAACAAGAGTGGTTTGATACATCAGGCACTGTTTTCATGAATCCTCCTTATGGAAGAAACTTAATTCGGCCGTCGGTTGAAATTTTTATTCAAAAGTTACAAGAAAATAACATCTCTCAGGCAATTGTTTTAGTCAATAATGCCACTGAAACTAAGTGGTTTCAGTTGCTCTTAGAATATGCATCATCAGTTTGCTTTGCTAAGAAACGTATCTCATTTCATTCACCCGATGGTAAACACGTTTCTGGTAATACTAGAGGGCAAGTGTTCTTTTATTTTGGTGATGAAACAGTTGTTTTTGAGCGTTCATTTAAAGATGTTGGTATTGTTTTACACCGCTAATGTGCAAGTTAAAAAGCAAAGTAACTCACGCTTAAAATAAACTTAGGTGAAGCTATATTACCAACAGATGTTGATAATAATGTGTCATTAACCCAGTGATACCCTAATTCAAAATTAAAACGCTGGTATCGCGCACCAATGGTTGCTTCAATAAATTGATAACTCGATAGCGTCGGAATATTAACATTGCCCACTTCTGTTTTAAAATAACTGTTTTTAACAAGGTGTCGTGAATAAGCAATAGTTGATTTAATCGCTTTTACGCTTGATGAATAGTAATTAGGTGAGTAAGTAAGTCCTAAAGATAAGCCCTTAGAATGTGATAGCCTAGAGCTTATTTCATCATAATCCCACTCCCTTTCAGATCCTGGAAAAGCACGATGGGTAAAGTAGGTACTACTTAACCAATTTGTCGAAATTTTTTTATCGTAACCTATATAGCTAGAAAAATTTCTATTACGCTGACTCGTATCTTTTCTCGCATTTTGCAGTTGAATACCAGTAGTTAAATAATAGTTAATTTGAAGCTCAGCATTAATAGCAATAATAGCTTGGTCGGCATTTTCAGATACGCCATTGTATATACTATTCGAAGCAGCTCGAATAAACACAGAGGGCTCTATTGATGCAGATAGAGGGAGAGAAAATAAAGAAATAATCAATACATAATATACGACTATTATGTGGCTTTTTTTCCGCATTAAACTACTTACTAAAAAATTAAAATTTATCTTTGTAAGTTAACCATTGTTTTAGGCGATTTGCTATAGTATTTTTACTAATTGTTGGATCTGAACTTAATAAACTTGCTGTAATCGCAGTTAATTGAGGAGCTGCAATAGAATGACCGTTAAAAATATCATATGCGCCTTTAGGTGACAGTGACATTGCGGTTGAGCTTGCTAGAAACGTATTACTTGGTAATGACGCTGGTTTTGTACTACTTATGCCATATGCATATATGATCCCTACTTGAGGTTGTGGAAATCTGTTTTCAGGGGCTCTTTTTTCATCATAAGCAGAAACAATAATCGTTCCTTTTGATATTAATTTATTGATAAGAGCTTCAAGTACTAAATCTTTTGGCCCTGAAAGACTTAAATTAAGTACATTAGGGTTTATGTCAATAGCAGCATCTAATGCTAATGCAAGTGTTAAAGTTGTACATTTGCCAGTACCATTACTTTTTTGCCAACAGCCTCGGTAATGATGAAAATTTGCTTGACGAGTTAACCCTTTAACGGGGTTTTTACCTTTTTTATCATGCGCTGCTAATAAACCTGTTACAGCCGTACCGTGAACTTCATTGTGACCGCTACCATTATCAAAAACAAAGTTTTGATAATCAACATCTGTATGTGAAAACGCAGGGTGGGATGTGTCTGCGCCCGTATCAATAACAATAATATCAATGCCATTACTCATGTTAGGTAACTTGATCGTTGGTGATATAATGGTCAAATCTTTGTTATTTTCTTGAGTTGAAAATTGGGTATCAAATTCATTAAAAGGCTGCACCCATTTTACACGTTTATCTTTTTTTAGCCGTGCTAATACACCAGCAGGCGGGCTTTCTATTACGATACAATGTACACCTAAGTTTTTTAATGGCCACTGGTCTGCAAATTGTAATTGGTAATCGTCTGCTAGTTGATTAGTGACACGCTTTAGCAATGGATCTTGCGTATAATCAACATTCACAGAATAACCATGAGCCGATGAACCAAACCTTTTACGTTCACCTCGAGGATCTTCTATGACTAATAATAAAGGTTGTTGAAAGTTAGTATGACTTATTTTTTCATTATTTTTTGTTGCTGAGCAGCCTTGAATAAAGCTAAACATGCAAAGCGTTATAATGAACCTTATAAGCCACTGGTTATTGTTCATTCTTTGTACCTATTTTTTTAGTCAATACAATACGTTCATCAGTTTTTAAGATATGTAATGTACTTTGTAAAGATTCATTTAGTTTAACATCAATAATATGAGTATTTGGATAAGATTGTAAAATACTTAATTGATGTTCAGCCACAAACTCGTCTATATTTGTTTCTTGAGTTAAAACAAGTTGTAGTACAGGTTCACTATATAAACTTGTTGAACGTGTTAGTGTTTCAAATTCGTTGTTAGGTACAATGTTAGGCTCAAATGACAAGACAGCGACAAGAGCGATAGTTGCTGCTGTTGATAAACCATAACCCCAATGTTTAAATGACCATGTAGGTTTAGTCAGCTTTGCTTCAATAGTTGAAAATCGCGGACTAGGAACATCTAATTGCTCGTGTTTTAATTGCGTTTGCCAAGTTTTTAAATCATTTAATTCGCCACGTAATTCTGAACTTTGCTTTAATTCATTTTCTAGCTCTAGTGCCTGCTCTTGAGATAAGTGACCATTTATATAATCAGCAAGGTTGTGTTTAACTTCTTTATATTTCATTGCGTTTCTCATCTAATTTAGTCGCATCTATATATGCTTTAATCTTTTGCCTAGCATGGTGTAATCGTGTTTTAACCGTATTTGCTGGACAATTGGCTATATCGCCTATTTCTTGTGTTGAATATCCTTCAAAATAACTTAGCTCAACAGCAATACGCTGCTTAGCAGGTAAAGAATGTATAGCTTGCTTCAGTAAGTTAGCTTCATTACTTTCATTATTAATTGATTCAACACTGTCCTCTTCCTCTTTAAAGAATAAAAAGTTATCCAGTACCTTTTGCCTAAACTGTTGCTTCTTTATTAACTTTAAACAAATGCGATAAGCGATTGAAAATATCCAACTTGAAACTTTCGAGTTTCCTTTAAATTGGTCTGACTTATTCCAAAGAGTTAACATGACATCATTATAGGTTTCTTCTATTAAGGTATGATCTGCTGTCATACGCCGAAGAAACGGAACTAGTCGACTTCTATAACTATTATATAAGCTTTGCATTGCCACTGTACTGCGATCTTCTGTAATTTGGCGAAGCAATGCTTTATCGATATCATCTAATCTATCAGCATCCCTTTTAAGGGGGTGTACCATATTATCTGTTCCTCTTTTTCTTAATTAGAGCCATTGATGAGTAATAATGGTTCAAAATAAAATTAATTAAAATTTAAGTTACTGATTTTAAATGTTTTTTAAATTATTTTATTTTTTATTATTATTTTTGAACCGAAATGCACATACGTTGACTCTTACCTGTACATTCACGAACAAATGAGAATAAACATGATAGTACAAAAGTCAACTCGTCTTCTATTATCTGCAGTAGCGCTATCAGTACTTGCTGCATGTGGTGGCGGCAGTAGAAATGATGAAGTAGTTGTAGAACCTGTTGTAGATCCTGCTGTAAACCCTGTTGTAGAGGTTGTAGCTAATGACTGCCCAGTTATTGGTAACATAACACCTGAAGATTTAGGTGACGGTAGTTGTCAAATTACTGGTGTACTAACAGAAGACGCAACCTTATCTTCAAATATCACATGGTTTCTTGAAGAAGGTTTTCAGGTAGGTAATAACGCTTCATCTGTAACTCTTGATATTGATGCGGGCACGCAAGTACGTGGTTCTGATTCTGATTATATGTTGGTATGGCCAGGTTCTGCACTACAAGCTAATGGTACTAGTGCTTCACCCGTACAGTTTTTATCTGATGATGATGATGTTGATGGTACAGGTGAGTGGGGTGGACTCTTCTTAAGAGGTTTTAATGGCCTTCCTACACTAACAGGTACACAAGGTGCTAATCGTTTAGATTATGTTGTTGTAGCTGAAGCTGGTGCTTTGGTACCAGTAACGATTGATGGTAATACTGTCATGTATCAAGACAATATCGTATTAAACGGTGTTGATAGCACAACGACCCTAACATTTGTGCAATCACATAATTCTGCACGTGACGGTTTTCATGTATTAAATGGTGATCCAAGAATGTCTTGGTTATTGTCAACTGGTGCTACGCGTGATGGTATGTGGTTTAGAGACTTTAACGGTCTTGTTAAAGACTTTATGGTTATTCATAATCCAGATGCTGACGGTTCATCTGGTCGTTCTGGTATTTATGCTTCAGAAACAATAGATGGTAATTCTAACCCTCGTTTTGTGAATGTAACATTAGTTGGCCGAGATAATTCAAGTGAAGCAGCTGGTACTGATTCAAATGAATTTGGTATTTTGTTTGCTGACAATACAGATCAAATTCGTATGGCAAACGTAGTTGTTGCTAATTTCCGTAATGGTTGTTACGAAGCTGATAGCGGTGCTGATTTAAGTGGTATTGATACCAGTGTTCCTGGACCTACTTATTTAGATGGTGTTCATTGTGCAAATGAACAAGGTGCTAATCCAAGTTTTGGTATTGTTCGTGACGGCTCAACGGGTTTTCCTGAAGGTACAGTTGCAAGTAATAATAGCATTAATGGTAATGGTATTGTCTATTATAACGGTGCAGCAGCAGGTATTACTTTTACGGGCGAAATTGCTGATCGTACAAGTAACTTCACAGCGGGTTGGTATTTAAATAACATTGGTGGTATTGCCAATGGTTTAACAGCCGATTCAACTTCGTTAAATGCCTTTTTAGATGGTGATACGAACAATGACGGTGCTGTCGACAGTGCTGATACAAGCTCATCTTTTATTATTAGTGAGAGTGATTTTAATAATGACGTTGCTAGTGATACGTTTGGTTACGACTTAACACATATTGGCGCTGTACGTGGTGGTGCAATAAGCAATACTCAATTTGATAATTGGACAGTTGCCACAGGTAATGATGATGGCTTTGCCGTTCAGTTAAGTGCAACATTAACGGCAGATTCAACTTGCCCTGATTTTGTTGGTGGCGCAACAGTGAATACACTTCCACGTGCTGCTGGGCGTAACCGTTGTGAAGTAACAGGTGTCATGACAGCAGATGGTACATTAACATCTAATATTGATTGGGAATTAGAAGGTCGCTTGCAAGTTGGTAACAACAATAGTGCTCCTACATTAACAATTGCTTCAGGTACGCGTATCTTAGGTGACAATACAGGTGATGTTGATCACCTTTTAGTATGGCCTGGCGCATCTATTGATGCTCAAGGTACAAGTGCTAGACCTATTCGTTTTAGTTCTGATGATGCTGATATAAACGGTAGCGGTGAGTGGGGTGGTCTTTTTCTTAGAGGTTTTAATGGCCTTCCTGCATTAACAGGTACACAAGGTATTAACAGTTTAGATTATGTTGTTGTGGCTGAAGCAGGTGATGCTGTTGATGTAACAATTGATGGCGTTACTGTTCAATATCAAGATAACATTGTATTAAACGGTGTTGATAGCAGTACAACATTAACATTTGTACAATCTCATAACTCTGCACGTGATGGATTTCATATTTTAAACGGTGACCCAAGAATGTCTTGGTTATTAGCCACAGGTGCTGAGCGTGATGGTGTTTGGTACAGAGACTTTAACGGCTTAGTAAAAGACTTAATGGTTATTCATAATCGTGATACTGATGGTTCAACAGGTCGTTCAGGTATTTATGCATCAGAAACTATTGCTGGTGATTCTAACCCACGTTTTGTTAATGTAACATTGGTTGGTCGTGATAATGAAAGCGAATCAGGTGATGCTTCAGTCAACGAATTCGGTATTTTGTTTGCTGACAATACAGATCAAATTCGTTTAGCTAACGTGCTTATTGCTAACTTCCGCAATGGTTGTTATGAAGCTGATAGCGGTGCTGACCTTTCTGCAATTGATACTACTATTCCTGGTCCTAACTATTTAGACGGTGTTCACTGTGCTAATGAAGCAGGTGCTAATAGTAACTTTGGTGTTGTTAGAACCGGTTCTACAGGTTTCCCTGTTGGCACTGTTGGTAGTAATAATGTGAATGGTGATGGCTTTATTTATTACAATGGCGCTGGTGGTGAATTAAATGGTGCTACTGCTACATTTGTTTCTGAAGCTGGTGGTATTAACTTCACTGGTGAAATAGCTGAACGTCGTAACAACTTTACGTCAGGTTGGTATTTAAATAACCTTCGTGGCTTAAGTAACGGCTTACTTGCCGATTCATCAGCACTTAATGGCTTTTTAGATGGTGATACTAACAACGATGGTACTGTTGATAGTACAGATACAAGTTCTCCATTTATTATTGGCGATAATGCTTTTAATAGTGATGTAGCTGACGATACCTTTGGTTATGATTTAACTCATATTGGTGCAGTAAGAGGCGGTGCGGTAACTAATGTTCAATTTGATAACTGGACTGTATCAACTCAACGAACAAGTAACTTTACTGTTCAACCAGCACAATAAATTGATTGGTTAGTTAGATTATAAAAAACCCAGCGTTGCTGGGTTTTTTATTTTACATAACAATTTTAAAGAATAATGTGTAAAGCTATTGGGTTGCTAATTCGAAATGTTTATTATCATTGGTTGCTTTACTAATCATCATGGCACCTTCAAGTAAGCTAATAGTTACAATAGCTGCTTGTTCAGGGTTACTTTCACCATTGGCTTTATGGGCGTCTGTTAACCATGTTAGGTTTTCATTGAAGAAGCGTTTAATCTCAATGCGTATCTTTTCAGGTAGTATTTCATTCTGTGCGCCCAACAACCCACATAAACACATTTTATTGTCAATTAATAAGGCATGTCTAAAAAGGCCAGTGTAAACATTTATTGGGTTTTCACCGGTTGCTTTTATTGCTTTTGGATCTCCTAGTGCATTTAAAAATGCATTAGTGTATTGATGTGCAAGCTCAGCGCCTAAATCAGCTTTCGTTGGAAAATGATAATGCACGCTGGCGCTTTTTATACCAACTTCATTAGCAAGCTCTCTGAAACTAAAATTATCATAACCACCCAAACGTACTTTATGTTCGGCTGCTTTTAATAACGCTTCTTTCTTGGTCATTTAATCATTCCTGTTATAGTGAAGAATGTTCACCATTAATCATTACTTACTAAAGGTAATACAGTTGTGTATTCTGACATAATTCTAATACTTTTAAAATTTGACTACTATAGATTCGAAAAAGTAATCATATAAATTATCTACCTATAGATAGGTTTTTATGTAATTAATATAGCAATTCTATCTTTTTATTGAAATGATTAGTTAATAATTAATCAATTTATTTTATAAATAACAATTGACTATCAACTGGTAGGTAGCTAAAGTGGTTGTATTGTTAAAATAACTTCTCCAAAAAGTTTTAGCATTTTACATATATAAATATATTCACTTACTAACATAGGTAAAGACAATGATCGGATACACTACTATTGGTTCAAAAGATTTAAATAAAGCTGTTTCTTTCTACGATGAGTTATTAACATTAGTTGGTGCTAAGCGTGTTATGGAATTAGATCGTATTAAGTTTTACGGTACTGAAGCTGGCGGCGCAATGTTAGCACTTTGTACACCTGCTGATGCAGGTGAGCAAAGTGTAGGCAATGGTCAAATGGTTGCAATTCCAGGTGGCTCTATTGAAGGTGCACAAGCATTATATAATAAAGCAATTGAATTAGGTGCAACATGTGGTGGTGAACCAGGGCAACGTTTCGATTTCTTCTATGGTGGTTATGTCTTTGATTTAGATGGTAACAAATTATGTTTTTACCAAATGAC
>JALZUE010000207.1 GCA_023301705.1 Alteromonadaceae bacterium
AGCCAAGCGGTAAGGCAGCGGGTTTTGATCCCGTCATTCAGAGGTTCAAATCCTCTTACCCCAGCCATTTTACTTATCTGTTAAACCTTTCTAATTATCTAATATTACTCTTTCTTAATATTTTTCTGTAATAAATTTTCTATTTTTACTATGTATCAATAGTTGTTTTTATATATTTACTGTTTATCTAAAAATATTACTTCTTTATGTTTAAGTGACAACTCTCATTATCACTTATTATTCACTACCTATTACTTATACTTAATACTAATCAAATAAACAGCGCTCAGTGCCTATTTATAATGAACCAGATCAAAGACCACATGCATATGCCAGTGCTTTATTCTTAACATTTGGCACTTTATTTACCGCCATCAACCCTAAATTACGCAAGCCTTTTAATAAAACCGATGGGTGTGAAAATGTCTTATTTAATGAGTCCATTGCTGTCATCATTAATAAATTATCAGCTCTACGCGCTTTTTCATAATTAGCAAGCACATCACTAGCAGCCCAGTCTTTTCCAGCTCCCATAGCACTAGCTAAACAAAGCTGTAAGGCTTTAACATCTTTAAAACCTAAATTAACACCCTGACCCGCTAATGGGTTAATAGAATGCGCTGCATCTCCTAATAACACCACTTTACCTTTGACGTATTGATTCGCATGACTTCGCGTTAGATTAAATGCACCTTTATCAACGACAGTGACTTTACCTAAACGAGGTGGAAATGATTTCATTACCTCAACAGTTAACGCTTCATGAGACAACTCACTTAAGCGTTTTATTTCAGCCCTACTGTTGTACCACACTAATGAGGCGTTATTACCAGGCAAAGGTAACATCGCAACGGGCCCTGTTTCATAAAACTGTTGCCATGTAATATCTTGCTGACTATTTTCTGTTGTAACATGAATTAACATTGCTGATTGCTCATAGTTCCAGCCAGTACAACCAATATTCGCCAGTTTTCTTACTGTAGAATTAGCACCATCGGCAGCAATTAATAATTTCACATTTATTTTTTTGTCTGAAAGAGTTAACTCAACATATTCTGTATTTGAGTTCAACTCATTGTCTGTCGAGTTATCTGATAATTGTTCAGGGCTGTTATTTTCAGCACGACTAACATAACGAAAAGAATGTAACGTTTCTGGACACAACAAGGTAATATTTGAGTGTTGTTCAATGCCTTGCCATAACGACAATTGCAATAAACGGTTTTCAACAAAATAGCCTAATTGCGGTTGATTAATATCGTCACTGTTAAATTCAGTGTATGAAGCATCAGTTTCCCACACCCCTAAACGCTTATAAGGGCAAACGCGCCATTGGGTTAATTGTTGCCAAGCACCTAATTGCGCTAAAAAACTCTGTGAAGATAATGAGATTGCAGAAATACGTAAATCAAAAGGTTGTTCAGGTGAAAAGTTGGCCACCGGAGCTTTATCAATTAAAACAACTTTTAAGCCTAAATCAGCAAGGGCTAATGCGGTAGTCGCACCAACCATGCCTGCACCATTAATTGCACAATCATATTCAAACATATTTATCCTGATCTACTCTATTGTTAAACGTTATTTTTTATACGTGTAATAGTTACATTATTCATTACAAGTTACTTATAACGCATTAGATTTTCTAACATAATCACTTTATCATAAAACTACGAATATTTATTGGCTCTGGGTTTCTATCAATTGAATTTCAGTATTGAGGCAGAAAAGATCAATGTGTTTAATTCATACAATAATCAAACCTGAAAACGCCCTACCCGCTCAATATATATAACGTATTATCAACAGGATAATAAAAATGCTTTAAAATTAAGCAAAATTACTTAAGGAAAGCGAAACACACGCTAGCACATTAGCAATATAAAGAGTAAAATACGCGTCCATAATTAAAGTCGTGCTAGTAATCATTTGCTATCAGTGAATATAAACTATTCATATCAATAGACTTTAATTACGTAATTTAATTAAATATTAGTAATCTTGGGCCTAATAGAATGAGTAAAAAGCTGTATATTAAAACTTGGGGCTGCCAAATGAACGAGTATGACTCGCAAAAAATGGCAGAACTTTTAGATTCAACTCATGGTTATGAATTAGCAGATCAGGCTGAAGATGCCGATGTAATTCTATTAAATACCTGTTCTATTCGTGAAAAAGCTCAAGAAAAAGTATTTCATCAATTAGGTCGATGGAAAAACTTAAAGAAAACTAACCCTGATTTACTCATTGGTGTTGGCGGTTGTGTTGCTTCACAAGAAGGTGATGCCATTCGTGCCCGTGCTCCTTTTGTTGATATGGTTTTTGGTCCACAAACATTGCACCGTTTACCCGAAATGATCAAACAAGTGACAGGGAATGATAACTCTGTTGTTGATGTTAGTTTTCCTGAAATTGAAAAGTTTGATCGCTTACCAGAGCCAAAAGCAGAAGGTCCATCTGCATTTGTTTCTATAATGGAAGGTTGTAGTAAATACTGTACATTCTGTGTTGTACCATACACACGAGGCGAAGAAGTCAGTCGCCCACTTGATGATGTATTATATGAAATAGCTCAATTAGCAGAGCAAGGTGTACGTGAAGTTAATTTACTAGGTCAAAACGTAAATGGCTATCGTGGTGAAATGCACGACGGTAATATTTGTCGATTTGCTGATTTACTTCGCTTAATTGCAACAATTGACGGCATCGACCGTATTCGCTACACCACATCACACCCTATTGAATTTAGTGATGATATTATTGATGCATATAATGACGTACCTGAATTAGTTAATCACTTACACTTGCCAGTACAAAGTGGTTCAGATCGTATTTTAGTGCAAATGAAGCGTGGCCATACGGCAATAGAATACAAGTCTCAAATACGTAAATTAAAAAAAGTTCGCCCTGATTTATGTATGTCTTCTGACTTTATTATTGGCTTCCCTGGTGAAACAGAGCAAGACTTTGAAGCAACTATGAAATTAATTAAAGCAATTGATTTCGATTTAAGCTTCAGCTTTATTTACAGTGCTCGCCCTGGTACACCAGCAGCAGACTTGCCTGATGATGTTACTGAAGAAACGAAAAAAGTCCGCTTAAAAACACTACAAGATCAAATTAGTAATCAAGCTTTGCGCATTGCACGTCAAATGTTAGATACTGAACAACGTATTTTAGTTGAAGGCCCATCGAAAAAGAATCCAATGGAGCTTCGCGGACGTACTGAGAATAACCGTATTGTAAACTTTGAAGCGCCACATCATGTGATAGGTCAATTCGTTGATGTAAAAATCACCGACGTATATTCAAACTCTTTACGTGGTGAATTAATTCGCGAAGAAAAAGACATGGGCTTACGTATAGCGCATTCGCCTGCAGATATATTAGCGAATAGTCACCATAATACGGCACAACTTAATAACGACGACAATATCAATGGCGTAACAACGTTTACACCATAATAAATTCGTCGTATTAACGTAATTATTACTTTTAACTGATTGGATAGTTTTTTGACTCAAAATATCAATAAAGAATTTACATTATCACCGCTTGATAACGAACGACTTGCTAACTTATGTGGCCCTTTAAACGATAATATAAAAGCATTAGAGCGCAGACTAGGCGTAGAAATTAATGTTCGCCATAATGATGTAAGAGTGATTGGCGAACCTAATAACTGTGATGTTGCTGAACAAATTTTAAAAGATTTATACGTAGAAACGGCAACAGTTAAAGGTAAAGTTAGCGATATTTCTCCTGAAATGGTTCACCTTGCTATTGTTAATGCCAATGTTTTAGAACAAGCACCAACAGAGCATGAAGACGATTATGCGAAAATGGTGACAATAAAAACTAAGCGCGGCTTAATTAAGCCTCGTAATAGTAATCAGTCTTCGTATGTTCAAAATGTATTAACTAATGACATTAGCTTTGGTATTGGCCCTGCTGGTACAGGTAAAACTTACCTAGCAGTTGCTTGCGCAGTTGATGCCCTTGAGCGACAGGAAGTTAGACGTATTTTATTAACTCGTCCTGCGGTTGAAGCAGGTGAAAAACTTGGTTTTTTACCTGGTGATTTATCTCAAAAAGTTGACCCTTATTTACGTCCTTTATACGACGCTTTATTTGAAATGTTAGGGTTTGAAAAGGTAGAAAAGTTGATTGAACGCAGCGTAATCGAAATAGCGCCTTTAGCCTACATGCGTGGCCGTACATTAAACGATGCATTTATTATTTTAGATGAAAGTCAAAATACCACCGCAGAACAAATGAAAATGTTCTTAACACGTATTGGCTTTAATTCACGCGCCGTAATTACAGGTGATATTACTCAGGTAGATTTACCACGTGGTGTAAAATCAGGTTTAAGACATTCTATTGAAGTATTAAACGATATACCTGGCATTAGTTTTAACTTCTTTCAATCAAAAGACGTTGTTCGCCACCCTGTTGTTGGCAAAATTGTCGACGCTTATGAAAAGCATGAGCACAAGGTTGCAAAAATTAAAGAAGAACAAAAGCAAGCACGCTTAGCACAAGAGCAACAAGCTATTATTGAGCAAGCTCAAACACTTGCTAGTGCCAATGCTGATGTTAACACATGAGCATAACTCTTGATTTACAAACAGCTTATCCTGCCGACAATCTACCCTCACCAGAAAGCTTTCAACAATGGGTAGAGGCAGCATTATTACCTTATAAACAATCATTCGAATTAACAATTCGTATTGTCACTAATGACGAGTGCCAGCAGCTAAATAAAACCTATCGTCAAAAAGACAACCCCACCAATGTACTATCGTTTCCTTTTGAAGTTCCTGAAGGTGTAACCTTAGATTTATTGGGTGATATTGTCATTGCAGCTGACGTAGTAAAGCAAGAAGCACAAGCGCAAAACAAAACATTACATGATCATTGGGCGCACATGGTAATACATGGAACCTTGCATTTATTAGGATTTGATCATATAAGTGATGAAGATGCTAATGAAATGGAAAGCATAGAAATAAAATTATTGGCCGACTTAGGGTTACAAGACCCATACAATGAAATAAATTGATATATTAATTGGTCAGTAATAACTATACTGAATTTAACTTTATAATAGGAATAACAAAGGCTCTATGAGCGACGACAACCCCCACTCTAGCAACGGCTCTTCAAATAAATCTTTTATTGATAAGATTGTACAAGCATTTACCGGAGAGCCGCAAAATAAAGAAGAATTAGTTGAAGTATTAAATGACGCTAAAGATCGTGATTTAATTAATCCAGAAACAAAACTAATGATCGAAGGCGTTTTAGGTGTTTCAGACATGCGTGTTCGAGAGATAATGATCCCTCGTTCACAAATGGTGACATTAGATATCACCATGGAAATAGAAGAGTTTTTACCTAAAATTCTTGAATCTGCACACTCTCGATTTCCAGTCATCAATGATGATAAAGATCATGTAGAAGGCATACTATTAGCAAAAGATTTATTGGCATTTGCTTTTAAAGAAAATGATAAAAGTGTCTCTTTACCTGAAATTATTCGCCCTACGATAATTGTTCCTGAAAGTAAAAAAGTAGAACCTTTATTAAAAGAATTTCAATCGCAACGTTACCACATGGCAATTGTTGTAGATGAATATGGCGGGGTATCAGGCTTAGTGACTATTGAAGATATTCTTGAATTAATTGTTGGTGAAATAGAAGATGAAACCGATGATGAAATTGAAGAAGACATAAAGCATTTAGCCAGTAATGTTTACATTGTAAAAGCATTAACTGAGCTTGATGACTTCAACAGTTACTTTAATACATCATTCAATAAAGAAGAGGCTGACACGATTGGCGGTATAGTATTACAAAAATTTGGTCATATGCCGAAAAAAGCTGAATTCGTTACTATTAACAATATTGAATTTAAAGTCGCTTTTGCTAACTCTAGACGTATACAAACCTTACAAGTTACTATTCCAAAAGAACACGACATGCCAAGGCAATAACTACAACATGTTTAAAAAGTTAGTCACTATTGTTAAAAGCGTTCTACACTCAATCAAACAAAAACCAAACTTACTTAGCTTTATTGCTGGGCTAAGCTTGGTTTTTGCTTATGCACCTTTTTCTTTTTGGTGGTTACCTTTTATTGCGTTACCTATATGGTTATATCAATTAGATAAAACACCTCATAAAGTTCAATGTAGTTATTATTTTGCTTTAGGCTGGTTTACCACCGGTATTAGTTGGGTACATGTCAGTATTGCCGACTTTGGCGGTATGCCACTCGTCATATCATTATTACTAATGTTTTTCTTATGCATGTATTTAGCTATTTACTCCGCTTTAGCGACTTGGTTAACAAAAAAACTGTCTCAAATATTCACCGTACCATCAACTCGCCATCAACCAGTAAAAAGCACTGATAGCACATTCAACTTATGGTTATTAGCTCCTTTATGGTTAGTTGGTGAGTATTTACGTGAACATGTATTAACAGGCTTTCCATGGCTATCTCTGGGCTACAGCCAAATAGACAGCCCCTTGAATATGCTTGCGCCCATAATAGGTGAAATAGGCATTAGCTTTGTGATGTTACTATTAGCGATAAGTTTTGTTAAAATAATTCAGCAAAAATCGATTGTGATGTCTGTTAGTACAATTGTTATAATAAGCTGCACTGTGGTCATAGCTGCCTTACAAACTTGGGTAACACCCACAGGAAAAACCATTAATACGGCACTTGTACAAGGCAATATTGAACAAGAACTAAAATGGCTACCTGAAAAAGAAGGCCCTACTCTTGAGTTATATCTAACCTTAACTCAACAAGCTCAAGCAACAGAAAATATCGATATTGTAGTATGGCCAGAATCAGCTATTCCATCATTAGAGCCAACAATACAAAATTATTTATACCTTGTTGATGATGTTGCTAGTGAGGCTAATAGTGCAATTATTACTGGTATTCTTAATTATAACCGACAACAACAAAGCTTTTTAAACAGTGTTATTGTGTTAGGGAATAGAAACGAGCAAGAGCCTACTAGCAGTTATAGTTACGATCACGAGAACCGTTACAGTAAACACCATTTATTACCTATTGGTGAGTTTGTTCCTTTTGAAGACTGGCTTCGCCCTATTGCTCCGTTATTTAATTTACCTATGTCATCATTTAAACGCGGTGACTACCAGCAAACCAATTTAGAAGCAAAAAGTATTCATGTATTGCCATTACTATGTTTTGAAATTGTATTTCCTGATCAACTTGCTGCAAATATGAATGATGATACGCAACTGTTATTAACCGTGAGTAATGATGCTTGGTTTGCTGACTCTCATGGCCCACACCAACATATGGATATTGCCAGAATGCGCGCCCTAGAGTTTGCTAGGCCATTAATTCGTTCAACTAATACAGGTATTACCGCAGCAGTAGATCACTATGGCCAATACATTAATCGTTTACCGCAATTTGAAGAAGACGTGCTGATATCGACCATAACATTAGTTGAAGGCAAAACCCCTTACGCTAATCATGGTAGAACATTGGTGTACCTATTGGCATTACTGTTTACATTCATTGTTTTAAGACAACAAATGAAGTATCACTAAACTGAATGTTAAACACCTTGAGCATAAGGTTTATAAAAGTGTAAACGCGATAAATATAATGAAGCTTCAATAAATTGATTCTGAAGCTTTGTTTATAAGAAAGGTACTATTGTAGTAAATGATGACTAATAGTGGTTCATCATTTCACTAACCAAATTTTATCACTTACTTTTAGCACCAATTTTGAAAGTACCATTAGAAGAAAACTGCACAGTTTCTTGTCTTTTTTTACCTATTAATAAAGTACCATCATCCATAAATAAAAAGTTCTTCCAACAACGTTGAAATACTTCCCAAGTGGTTTCAATGACTTTTTCTCGGCTCAAACAAAAATATACAACCGTGTTATTATCCCAAGCAATATGTTCTGAAATAAGCGCAGGCAACTCAGGCTCTTCGCTGTCCCATAAGCCTTCCCATTTACCAACATCTTGCCATGTACTTTTATCAAACGGCCAATCCCCTTGTTTAAAAAAGTCTGGATGATCAACTTGCTTACTAATAAATGTGTCCCACACTTGCATTGCACGAGCAGGAATCATAGGTTTAATTTTAGTTAAGTCATTCGCTTCAATAGGTAAGCTTTTATGACGAAAAACCCAAGCATTTTTAAGAGATTCAATAGGTGTATATGACATGAAATATTCTGGCGATTAAAAAACACAATAATTATACGCAAAGGGCCACTGTAAGCCAACTACGTAGTTAAATTTACTTTTTGATTTACAAATCAGTTCTGCGTTGAAACATATCAATATTTGCTAATGCTGGTATTTGACTTTGCATATAGATTTCAGCTTTGTCAATTTCATTAAATTTAAGACATAACTGTTTAGCATTAGTATTTAATGTGTGTTTTTGTTGTTTTATAGTGGTTTTAAACTGTTTAGAAAAGTGCTTAATATTATCTTGTATATCAGAGAAACTTCCACCTGAGGCAAGCATTGATGACATCAACCCTACTGTTGCATCAGAAAGTAATGTTTGGCTTAAGGCACTAATGTAGGTATCAACCGGTTGGCCAATCACATTATCAACAAACTTACCTTTATTATCTATCGTGACATTATTACTGGGGTTGAAATACTGCGTAAATTTAGCTCTTAACTGTATTAATTCATCATTAGCCGTTTGAATAGCGGCGCTATTCTGCCCTAATAAAGCACTAAAATCTTGATTAACACTTCGTTCAACAAGATTGAAGGCGTCTTGTAAAAATACGTTAACATCATGTAAAGTATTTCTAATTATTACGTCATAACTATTCATTGCTTGTTGTTGATTACTTGATAAAGGCACTAGGGAGTTATTAATTAATAATTGATTATTATTAATTCGATAAACGGGTTCTGCTGATATTTCATTTGCTTGATAAAAAGTAATGTGATGTGGTGCAATTGTCACTTGTGTATTTAAATTAATATCACAAGGAAAATCAAAATTTGGTGAAGCTAAACTCACCTCGTTAGCTAAAACACTTGTATTAATCAACAAGACACTCAAAGGTAACAAGACTACAGCACTATATTTGCTAGCTTGGTTTTTAACTACATTGATTAGAGGCATAGTATTCCGAATTACAATTATTATAATGGTGATTACTTATTAACATTAACAGCGCTAAACAGTCATGATTAACCATAAAGCGCCAGTATTAATATAATAAGAATAACGGCATCGAGTATTAAGACAAAACAATGATTAAGACAAAATAAGTGCAGGAGAATCAAAGCTAATACCCGACCAGCCTGACTTCATAAAATTACGAATATTCGCGTGATCAGTCGCTTGTGGATGCTCAAGTACATCTTCTCGGTAATATTTGCCAAAACACGCTAATGTTTCTTTTTCAGATAATTTGTTAAGTTGCGCAAATGCAAATATTTTACAAGAGCCTTCATTAGTACCTTGTTCATTTACCGTGTCACCGTTAACAAAACGTACTGGCGTGTATTGATAAAAGTCACTAATAACAGCAATAACTTCATCAAAGTTAACATCTTCTGGTGATTGAGATAAACGATCTAATAAAATAGCAACAGACATAAAAAACCTTTTAATTAAATAAAATATAAAAATTCGTATTGTTGTATATTTTGAGGGAAAAAAGTCATGATTAACAGCACATTTATTTTTTATTCGTTAATCATTAAAAAATACTGAATAATAGCGTTCAGCATTGTAATTTCATTGAAGCGCCCTTATCTTGTTATAAGCATTAAATTTTAACGCTTTTATCAACTTTTATCTATTAAGCTACCTGGTTATTAATCAATTATGCGTTGTCCTAGAATATATCAAAACCAACAATACACTCTTAACGAAACAATCACCCTTGATGAGAATGCTTTAGGGCATACCATTAAAGTGTTGCGCTTAACTAACGGTGATGAAATAACCTTGTTTAACGGTAACGGTAACGACTACCAAGCTCAGCTATGTGATGTGACCAAAAAATCAGCTAATGCGCTTATTCTTACATCAACAAAAAGAGCGTCTGAGTCGCCATTAAATATTCACTTAGGACAAGGAATTTCTCGTGGTGACCGCATGGATTTCACCCTACAAAAATCAGTTGAGCTGGGTGTTAACACAATTACGCCATTATTTACAGAACGCTGTGGTGTAAAATTGAACAAAGAACGTTTAGCAAAAAAAGTAGAGCAATGGCAAAAAATAGTGATTAGCGCTTGTGAACAAAGTGGTAGAAGTTCAATTCCTGAAGTTAAACAGCCTATTTTGTTAAGTGAATGGTTGGCACAACCAACACAAGCTTTAAAGTTAAACCTACACCCAAAAGCAACACATTCTATTATGTCTTTACCGAATGAAAATAAACACGTTAGGTTATTAGTAGGCCCAGAGGGTGGCTTAAGTGACACTGAAATTACTCAAGCAAATAACCTGAACTTTATTGATGTGTTACTCGGTCCTAGAGTGTTAAGAACTGAAACAGCAGCACTTACTGCTATTACTGCATTACAATGTCGATACGGTGATTTAGCATAAAGCTTACTCATTAAACACTAGCACTACTTAACTCGAATGCTTTGCATAACTTAAGTTATTACCACTTATTTATATGTACATGCTACGCTTATTAACAATTGAACAATAAAATTTTATTAGGATTTCCCCAATGACAATCAAATTAGGTATCGTGATGGATCCCATTGCGAACATCAGTGTAAAAAAAGATTCATCGCTTGCCATGATGCTTGAAGCTCAACAACGTGGTTATGAAATTTATTACATGGAAATGAATGACTTATACCTAAATCAAGGGGTTGCTAGAGCAACAACCAAAAAAGTAACGGTCGCTAATGATGAGCAAAAATGGTACGAGTTTGAAGCTGAACAAGATATTCCATTAAGTGATCTAGACGCAATTTTAATGCGAAAAGATCCTCCTTTTGATACTGAGTTTATTTACGCAACCTATATTCTTGAACGCGCAGAAGTTGCCGGTACATTAATCGTTAATAAGCCTCAAAGTTTACGTGATTGTAATGAAAAATTATTTACTGCTTGGTTTGCTGATTTAACCCCTAAAACATTAGTGACGCGCAATGGCAAACAAATTCGACAATTTTTAGCACAAGAAAAAGATATGATCATCAAACCACTTGACGGTATGGGCGGTTCATCTATTTTTCGTGTTCAAGAAAAAGATCCTAACGTTGGGGTTATTATTGAAACCTTGACTAACTATGGTAGCCAATACACTATGGTTCAAGAATACATGCCAGCAATTACCGACGGTGACAAACGTATTCTTATCGTGAATGGTGAGCCAATGCCTTACTGTTTAGCTCGTATCCCTGCAAAGGGCGAAACCCGTGGTAATTTAGCCGCTGGTGGACGCGGTGAAGCTCGCCCGTTAAGTGAATCTGACAAACGCATTGCACTAGCTATTGCTCCTGAACTTAAGAAACGTGGTTTATATTTTGTTGGTTTAGATGTTATTGGTGATAAAGTCACCGAAATAAACGTAACAAGCCCAACCTGTATTCGTGAAATAGAAGCCGCATACCCAATCAATATTAGCGGTAAATTAATGGATGCTATTGAAGAAGCGATCGCACAATAATATGATGAAAAAACTTTAACTTGTTAATAAGCAAGTTTACTGCGTATGCTATTAAAAGCAGTATGTTCTTTATACATACTGCTTTACCATCAATAAGTTACTAAAACGATCAGCGTTTGCTCTTATCACCATTGTTAAAAATACTAAAATAAATACTAAAAGTAATGAGGTAAGCCTATGGAAACATTAGAGAATCAATTACTAATAGCGATGCCAACCCTTGAAGATAGCATGTTTAATAAAACCGTCACTTATATTTGTGAGCATAATGATGAAGGTGCAATGGGGTTAATTATTAATTCACCTGTAGATATTACATTAAACGAATTGTTAGCCGAAATAGATGCAGATAAAGAGTCGTGCGCTCAACTTGATCAACAAGTATTAACTGGTGGCCCTGTCGCTCAAAATAGAGGTTTTGTTCTACATAGCCCTCAAAACGATTGGACAAGTTCTTTATCACTAAGCAATGAATTAATGATAACAACGTCTAAAGACATATTAGAGGCACTAGGTACAGATAAAGCGCCATCGCAATACCTAGTTACATTAGGCTATGCTGGCTGGGGGCCTGGTCAATTAGAAAAAGAACTGCAAGATAATTCGTGGTTAACTACCCCTGCAGACAATCACATACTGTTTGAAACACCCATAGAACAGCGCTGGAAAAAAGCCACTGAAAAGCTTGGAATTGATATTGCGCATTTATCATCTGATGTAGGGCATGCTTAATGGTTTCTCAAAGCAAAAATACAGGTCAACGTTCAATCTTAGGCTTTGACTTTGGAATGAAATACATTGGTGTTGCCATTGGTCAAGAATTAACGGGAACGGCTAGCGCATTAGGCTCTATTAAAGCAAATGATGGCATTCCTAATTGGGATAATATTTCGCAATACCTTAACGAATGGCAACCCGATTTAGTTGTTGTTGGCTTACCTTTAAACATGGACGGCAGCGAACAGCCAATGACAAAATCAGCTAAGAAATTTGGTAACAGAATTCATGGCCGATTTGGCATTGAAGTGGCTTTTCAAGATGAACGATTAACAACTGCCGACGCAAAAGCTCAACTATTTCAACAAGGTGGTTATAAGAACTTAAAAAAAGATAATATTGATGCTCAATCGGCAATTATTATTATTGAAAGTTACTTTGAAAATAATTATTAAAAAATAGAAAAAAAAACCATTTTATACTTGAATTTGATCACATTAAGAGCCAAGTTATATAGTGAGCTAACAAAAAAAGGAATCCCTATGAAAATTAATCTTTCTGGTCACCACATCGACGTTACTCCTTCAATAACGGAACATGTAGAAGAAAAATTCCAAAAAATAGCAAGCCATTTCCCAACACTAATCGCGGTAGATATGATTCTTTCTAAAGAACATGGAGAGTTTCAACTTGAAATAACAGGTAATTATGAAGGTAGTAGAATTTCAGCTGCTGCAAGCAATGATGTTATGTACCCAGCTATTAGCCAAGCAATGAAAAAATTTGATGCCGCGTTAAAACACCGTAAAGGCCAATTAAAAGCAAATTTACACAGTAAGCCTAAAGCAACAGCACCTGAAATTGCCGGTGAAAAAATTCAAGAAATGCACTTAAGTTAACCAACGAAATGAATGATTTTTTATTATGAATTATTCATAAAGTACCCATTTAATGAATGTGTTTTTTAACATATTACATACAATATAAACAAACTAGTCAATAAAACAAGACAACTAAAAAGCCCAAACATAGCAATATGTTTGGGCTTTTTAGTTGTATATAGTAAACGTTAACTTTTATATGAATACACCATTAAAAATATAATTAAAGATTACTGCCTAACTCATCAAGTGTGACACCTTTTAGTGAGCTTGATATATCTTTATCGTTACTACTCAATTTAATCATTAAACGTAAATCATTTGGCGAATCAGCATGATGTAAAGCATCTTCTTGAGTAATAAAGCCAAATTGATAATGCTTAAATAACGCTTGATCAAATGTTTGCATACCTTGGTTAGTTGACTTTTTCATAACTTCTTTGACTTCGTCAACAGCTCCTTTTTTAATCAATTCA
>JALZUE010000208.1 GCA_023301705.1 Alteromonadaceae bacterium
AATAAAACGAAACAAATATCTGTTTACCGATACGTGTTTTTGTTTCATAATGAATAAGTGAATGAAACTCATTTATAATATAGTGAAACGAATTAAAGGCTAAAAAAATGAAAGCAATACTCGATATAGTGAAGAAGCATAAAGAAGGACTACCCTTAGGTATTTATTCTGTGTGTTCTGCACACCCTCTAGTAATACAAGCAGCTTTAGAAGTTGCATTATCTACAGATACTTATGCCCTAATAGAAGCAACATCTAATCAAGTCAACCAAGATGGCGGTTATACTGGTATGCAACCGGCAGACTTTAGAGAACTAGTATTTACTATTGCTGACAATGTTAAATTACCTAGAGACAAAATAATTCTTGGAGGGGATCACCTAGGGCCCAACTGTTGGCAAGGGCTGACTTCTGAAGCTGCTATGCAAAAATCAGATATACTTATTGAAGAGTATGTAAAAGCAGGTTTTAAAAAAATACATTTAGATTGTTCAATGTCTTGCTCTGATGATCCTGTTCCATTAAGTGACGATATTGTTGCTGAGCGTGCAGCAAGATTATGCCAAGTAGCTGAAAGAGCTTGGAAAGAAACGGGTGGCGAAGCTCCTGTATATATTATTGGAACCGAAGTACCCGTACCAGGTGGCGCTACTGAAGAATTAGATGAGCTTGAAGTAACCTCTCCTGAAGCTGCTACTAAAACAATTTCAACTCATAAAAAGATTTTTGAAGCAAATGGACTTAGTGATGTTTGGCCTAGAATAGTTGCCCTAGTTGTGCAGCCGGGTGTAGAGTTTGATCATCATAAAGTCATTGACTATAAAGACACTAAAGCAAAAGATTTAAGCGAATTTATTAATACTCAGCCTCACATGATATTTGAAGCCCATTCAACTGATTATCAAACAGCGAGTAATTTAAATAATTTAGTTCGTGACCATTTCGCCATTCTTAAAGTGGGCCCTGGTGTTACTTTTGCGCTTCGTGAAGCGTTGTGGGCTTTAGACCAAATTGAACAAGAATGGTTAGCAGCAGGGCAGACTTCTAACTTAAAAGCTACGATGAAAAAGGTAATGAATGAATTACCTAAATACTGGCAGCCATACTACACCAGCGAAGGACAACAACTTGAGCTAGATTGCCAATACAGTCTAAGTGATCGTATTCGCTATTATTGGCCACAAATTGAAATACAAAAAGCTTATAAGCTTATGTCTGAAAATTTTGAAAGCAAGTCAGTGCCATTAACGTTATTAAGCCAATACTTACCTCTTCAGTATCAAGCTATTAGAGATGGTGAAATTACCGCATCAGTTGAAGAAATAGTTATTCATCATATTACAATAGTGCTTAAGCAATATTTGAATGCATGTAGACCTGAAACTGTATAAATAATAAGGAAATCAAATGAAATATTTAGATATTAATGAAGAAAAACTTACGTCATTAGGCGGCTTTTGGACAGCAAAAGAAATCTGTCAACAACCAAAAGCTTGGTTAAATACACAAGCGATTATTGAAAGTAATGTAGAGGCAATAAAAAGGTTTTTATCACCATTAATAGCAGATCCTGACTTACGTATTATTTTGACGGGGGCAGGTACATCTGCCTTTGCAGGTGGTAGTATTGCTCCATCATTATCACAAAAGTTGAACCGTACTGTAGAAGCTATAGCGACAACAGATCTAGTTTCTAATCCATCACATTATTTGCGTAAAGAAAAAGCAACGTTAATTATTTCTTTTGGTCGTTCAGGTAATAGCCCAGAAAGTGTTACTGCTGTTGAAATTGCATCACAATTGGTTGATAACTGTTATCACCTAGTTATAACGTGTAATGAACTTGGTTTATTATTTAAACATTGTCAAAATAACGAAAAATGTTTAGCTATTTTAATGCCAGCAGAAACTAATGATAAAAGTTTTGCCATGACTTCTAGTTTTACATCAATGATGTTTACAGCATTAACGGTACTAACAAAAAACGAAGATTTGGCTAAAAATGCCACTTTAATCGCCGACTCAGCCCAACAAGTGATCACCGATTATAATGAATCATTGCATGCTATAGCGAATAAAAAATATAGCAGAGTTGTATTTCTAGGCAGTGGAGGTTTAAAAGCTTTAGCTGAAGAGTCAGCCTTAAAATTACTCGAGCTAACTGACGGTCAAACCGTTGCAATGTTTGATTCTCCTTTAGGCTTCCGCCACGGCCCTAAAACTATTATAAATAGTGATACTTTAGTTGTTATTTATATGTCTAACGATAGTTATACTAGAAAGTATGATCTCGACTTACTAACAGAATTACGTTCTGATGGTGAAGTAGCTCAAGTTATTGCTATTACGACTCAAAAAGATGCAAGTATCGATGGTGACCATATATTTATTAATACTAAAGAGACTTTAAGCGATAGTTTATTAATTTTTCCTTATATTGTATGTGCCCAAGTTTATGCTTTTCATCATGCACTAGCACTTAAGAATACACCTGATACACCTAGTGCTTCTGGCACCGTAAACCGTGTTGTTCAAGGTGTTATTATTCACCCATTAGACTCGTTATGTTCAAGCTATGAGTCGCCGGTTAAAATAGTAAACGGTTAAGCAGGGATTTACAAAGCAGAAAGCAATAGATATTTTTATTGATGGTAGCTTTGCTAAAACAGTTTTAACAGCATGAATACATTGGGAATAATATTCTCATGATATAAAGATGAGCCATTGCCACATATATACTTTCTATTAATAAAATATGTATGTGGTGATGATACTCTATTAAGAATCTTGCCACTATATTTCACAGTGTGATTACTTTGTTTTTTGTGTAAGTTTTTCTTAACAATATTTATGCTTATCAAACACTAAAACAAAAATGTTCGTAGAATTTTTTATCATTAGCCTACAAGGCTTATGATAAATATAACGAGTAATAAAACAAAAGGAAGTAAAAAGAAATAACGATGTTTATTTACAAAAAATACCCATTCAGATAATCAACTACCGAACTACTAGTCCTTTTTATATTTAAAAATCAAATAAAAACAATGTATTATGTTTTGTTTCACTTCGCGGAGATGATGTTACAAGCTTTATACCTTAGATATACACTCAATTAGTTTTTATGATAGTTTCATCATTTAAAAAGCATATTTTCCCATTTACCATATAAAAGTTTCACTTCAATGTTTCAAATGCTACAATAACAAAATAATAACAAAATAATAACAATATTGTTTTAAAAAGAGAAACATAATAAATGAGAGATACAAGCGCTAGACGTAAAAAAATAATCGGACTGCTTAATGAAAATGGAAGTGTACAAGTTCAGCAACTCTCTAAGCTCTTCAATATATCAACGGTTAGTATAAGAAAAGATTTAAAGTTTTTAGAGCAACGTGGTGTCGTCACACGCACTTATGGCGGTGCATTTTTAAACTCTGAAAGTAGTGAAATAACAGAAGCTGCTATTGATCTAAAAGAAAAATTAAATGTTAATAGTAAATGCCAAATAGCCCAAGCAGCTGCAGACATGATTAACGAAGGCGACTCGATTATTCTTGATTCAGGTACTACAACTAGTAGAATTGCTGAGCAGTTAGCCAATAAAGAAAATATTACTGTTATCACCAATGATTTACACGCGATAAACCTTATATCTGAATATCCAAGTGTTGAATTAGTCGTACTTGGTGGAACTCTTCGTCGTAAAAGTATGTATTTTCACAGTACACAGGCAGAGAAAACACTAAAAGAATTACACACGGATAAACTATTTTTAGGTGTTGATGGTTTCCACATGGAAAAAGGTATCACAACACATTTTGAAGCAGAAGCGACGTTAAATAGAGTTATGTGTCACGCAGCTTCAGAAGTTATTGTTGTAGCTGACTCATCAAAGTTTAATAAGGTATGTTTGTATAAAATTATTGAGCCGTCTGAAGTTACTACATTAATTACTGATTCTGGTATATCAACAGAATTTCATGAGAATCTTAAAAACTTGGGAATTAAAGTTATTGTTGTAGATCAATAAATCTAAGTTAATATTAAAACTACCATTGAAAATATTAACTCTTTAATAACTATGTATCTTTACTATAAATTTATTATATGAATTTTATAAAAATTTAATTAAATCTTTATAAATAACTTTTTTATATACATCCAATAGCAAATATACCAGAGTGAAGCCCATACCATCACACTAGTAAAAACTTGAGCGCTAAACTCACCAGACCAAAAGAACAAAGCATAAGTAAAAGGGTGTAATATTTGCTCAATAAGATTTGCTCCTCCTACATGAGCAAAGAGATAAATAAATATTGAATTCATACTTACAACGCCAAAGAAAGTTGTCCATCGCTTATTTATTTTTTTAATATCTACCACCCAATATAAAAATGCTAATGTTAATATAGACCAACCACCGCTAACAATGACAAAAGAGGATGTTGAAATTCGCTTAATAATTGGGGTTATTGGAGCTAATAAATATCCTAATGCAACCAAAGCTGTACCTATAAGGATCATTTTTATTAATTTATTATTAGGGGTCTTTTTACTCATTAAGAACTGACCAATCAATACACCCCAAATAGTGTGGGCAGCGGTAGGTATCATATTAAAAGAAACCCAGCCATCTTGAGACTCTCCACTGTACTGAACATCTAACCAACTACCAAAATTTTCATTAATAATAAACGCATGATTAAACCCTTCAACAGAGAAGAGGCGATATAATGCTTCAGTAAATAATAAAAGGCTTATTGAAAATAGTATTTGAAAGTTAATAGAGCGATGCATTACAAGATAAGCGATAGAATATGTACCACCAATCTGTACCAATACATTCTGAAAATAAAAAGTAATATCACCTGAATTAATGCAATAAAGCGCCCAGCCCATGAGTATAAGCATTACTGCTCTTTTGTGTATATGTTTTGCAATTTCTTTATTTGTATCGCCTTTTTTAACTCTACTTTCAATCGCAAAAGGTAGTGATAAACCAACAATAAACATAAAATATGGTTGAATGAGATCCCAAAACCGTAAACCATTCCAGGCATGATGATGGAATTGACTATTAATCGCCGTTATTACACTTTGTCCAAATATATCAGGTGTGAAATAGTTATAAATATTAACAAACTCTCCCAATAGTAATAACATGGTTAATCCACGAAACAAATCTATTGATAAAATTCTATTCTGAGAGTTGTTTTTATTATTCATTTGAGCCTCTGTCAATATAAAAAAACTAACTCAATTATTATTGTTTATCGTTTCACCGATAAAATAAATATCTCTGTTAGTTAATGGCTGGGTGATGAAAGGGGGGTTATATTTTTCATGGTCTTATGAGCATAAGGTGGCTCTAAGTTAGTGAGTTTGTATTAACTTAGAGCGCTATATACATAGTTGAACCTTATGAGATATCATTTTTCCATTGTCTAATCTTATGACCTTTAATAGCATAAAATAAAATAAATAAGTAACAAGGAAACATAACGATATAAGAACTTTGAGAGTTGGTTGTTGCTTCAGTTAAAGCGCCATAAGCTAATGGAATTAATGCTCCACCTGAAATACCCATGATGAGAAGTGCAGAGCCCGTTTCTATATGCTTACCTAAGCCACTTAATGCCATTGGCCAAATAGCAGGCCACACAAGTGCATTAGCAAGTCCCAACATAGCAACATACAGTACTACATCAGGTAAAAATCCGACTTCTTGCCAAAAAATTAAGCTAGACCAAATAACAGCACTATCACTTGGAGTGAACATGATCAGAACTGTTAATACTAAACCTAAAATGGCAGACAACATTAACGCTGTTTCTTGCTTCATAAAGCGAGGAATACTAAACATACCTATAATGTACGCAAGCACCATAAACACCATAGTGTAAGACGTTAATTGCCCAAAGTTCTCAACACCTAGCTCCTGGCCAAATAATCCAATAGTATCCCCGGCAATAACTTCAACACCTACATATAAAAACAGGGTCACGGCACCTAAAATTAATTGTGGGTAAGCTAAAATAGAGTCACTTTCATTAGTTTTAATTTCGCTTGAATTTTTTTCTTCAATATTAATCGCAGGTAAAGGCGATAATTTAATAAATAAAGCCAATACAACAAGTACTGCAGCCATAATCAAATATGGGTCTGCTAGTCGTTGAGCGAGTTCATTTAATTGAATATTACGTTCAATATCAGATAATGCAGTTAATTGGACTTCATCAAACTGTCCCATATTTCCAAAGATGAACGCGGTAAAAACAATAGGAGCAATGACACCTGCACCTTTATTTAATAAGCCCATTATACTAATTCTTACGGCTGCAGACTCTTCAGGCCCTAAAAGTACAATGTAAGGGTTAGCCGCCGTTTGTAAAATAGTTAAGCCTGTACCTAACATAAACAAGCCAAATAAAAATATACTAAACATACGTTCATTAGCAGCAGGAATAAAGATTAAAGAGCCAATAGCCATGACTAGTAAACCTATCATCATACCATTTTTATAACCGGTACGTTTAAGTACATAGGCCATAGGTAATGCCATTACTGTATAAGCAATATAGAAAGCCATAGTTACAAAATAGGCTTCCAGATGATTTAATTCACATGCTATTTTTAAAAAAGGAATAAGTGAACCGTTAAGCCAAGTAACAAAGCCAAAAACAAAGAACAAAGTCCCTATTATAAACATTGGTATCAAACTAACTTTTTGTTGTATTTTTGAAGGATTAATAGCATCCATATTGATTGACCTTATCTGTAGTATAAATTTCATTGTGACACAAAAGAAAAACTTAAAACGATTCTAAATATTTGAAATACTCTAAACAATCTAGTGTATTTGGTTAGTTATTAAATTAGAAAAACAATAGGAAAATACTCGCTGATAAATAAAAATTTAAACAATAAAAACTCTTTTTACATCTAAATACTTCGCTAGAAAACCACATTAAAATTTTGTAGTGTAGTTATCGTTTAAATTAGGTGCTGTAAAGTGTCTTTATATTTTCTATTTAGCATACCCATGCGATCATATTTAAAGAACGGACATTAAACATAATAGACACGTTCGGATACACTTAGAAGCAGCATTAATCATATTTTTTAATATGTTATTTCCTATTTCCTATTTCCTATTTCCTATTTCCTATTTGTTATGCGTTAATTTCACATAATAGGTTTTAAGCTGAATTAAATATTATTAATATCAACAAAAAACCTAAAAAGATTAATAGCTCCAAGTTTTAGTTAATTAAACTAAATTAATATACTTGCTGACCTGAAATCCATGTTTTTTCAACGGAAAAAGACTTATTTAAAACGACAAAATCAGCCTGGCAACCCTCAAATAACTTGCCTCTAATAGACTGTTGATTTATATAGCTTGCCGGGTAAGAAGTCGCCATATTAAGCGCTTCACCTAAGTCTATATTGAGAATTTGATGAGTGTTTTTTATCGCTGTAGCCATATCTAAAACTGATCCAGCAAGGCCTCCTGTTGGAGAGGTTAATTTTCCTCCCTCCAGAATAACTTTTCGATCGCATAGCATAAATTCTTTATCGTCTGTACCTAATGGAGGCATAGCATCAGTCACTAAAAATACTTTACCTTTAGGTTTCGTTTTTATAGCTAACTTACATGAGGCATAATCAACATGGTGGCCATCGACGATTAAACCACAGCTAGCATTATCATTAAGTAGTGCAGAACCAACAACTCCGGGCTCTCTTCCTTGTAATGGAGACATGGCATTAAATAAATGCGTAAAACCGTCAGCACCAGCATCAATAGCTTTTTGTGCAGTATCAAAATCAGCGTTGGTATGCCCTAAACAAACTTTAATTCCCATTTTAACCATACGACTCACATCTTCAGGAGACACATTCTCAGGTGCTAATGTAACTAAAATTTGTCCAATATCTTTTCGGCTCAATACATCCCATTCTTTATCGGTGATTTTTCTAATATATTCTTCACTGTGAGCACCTTTTTTAGCAACTGATAGATGTGGACCTTCAAAGTGAATGCCTATTATGCCTATTACATTATTATTTATTGCTTCAGCAACAGCATCTGCTGCTTTCTGCATCACTGATATATCATCAGTAATTAATGTAGGTAACATTGCTGTCGTACCAAACTTTAGGTGGGCCAGCATGATTTTCTCAATGCCCGCGGCTGTTGGTGTGCTATTAAATAAAACACCTCCACCTCCATTAACCTGCAAGTCAATGAAACCTGGAACGACCAAGCCTGAAATTACCTCGTCACTTTTTAATATATCACTGTCTATTGCTGTAATTTTTCCTTTTGAAATAGTAAACACTTTATTTTCAATAAAATTTTCACCATCAAAATATTCTTTTACATGTAATCGTTTCTTAGTCATTTCTATACCTTCGATAAAAAATTAATTAATAGCATCTTCAAAAAACAACTAAAATTGTAATAATGCTTATTTCTACAAGTCATGATTTTTTCCTAAAATAGCTGCACCACGTACACCACTAGAATCGCCAAAAACCGCTCGTGAAATAATTGGAGATTTAATACCTTTAAATAAATGCTTGTTAATAGCATCAGGTAAAGCATCTATTATTTCATCAATTTGTGATAAGCCTCCACCAACTACGATCATGTCAGGATCATAAGATAAAACTAATGTACTAAATGAAGAGCCTAAAAAGTCCATGTAACATTTAAAGGTATGTATCGCGATTAGGTTTTCATTTCGTAAATCTTTCACAAATGTAACCGTACAATCAGTGCCACCACCGAAGTATTGGTATAACCAACCTAAACCTGGGCCTGCTATATAATTTTCTATGCAACCAACTAATCCACAACCACACTGTCGTAAAGGTAAGTTGTATTTTTGTAATAAAGTACCTGATGCAGGTAAATGCCCGTACTCTCCTGCAATATTATTCTTACTTTTATATAAATGGCCATCGATACATAATCCACCACCAGCTCCTGTGCCTATGACCGCACCATAAACAATAGGTAACTTATCTCCAGCTCCACCACAGCTCTCTGACAAAGCAAATAATTGACAGTCATTAGCTACTACAACTGACCTTTTTAAAATATTTTTTAAATCTGAAACTAAAGGTTTACCTGTTGCACAACTAACATTGGCTGACTTTACGAGTGAGTTACTGTCAATAATGCCTGGCATTCCTATGCCTACACTAGCTTGTTGGCCACTACGTTTATCTGCTTCACTAATAAGTGCAGCAATTGTGTTAAGAAACTCTTGATAATCTTGTGTTGGCGTTGACACACGCCAGCTATCAATTAGATTCAAACTACTATCGAATATTCCAATTTCTATTTTGGTACCACCGATGTCTAAACCATATGTAACGTTGTTATTTATTAACATAGTATCGTTTTCATTTTCCTATATAAGTAAAGAGTAATACTTTAAACCACTCTCTTAATTTTTTTTTGGAAATTTATTTCACCAGATCAACCCTCTTAATAAAAGAGTATCAATAAATTAAATGAAATAAGTCCAACAGCCAGTTTTCAATTTACTTACAGTTAAATACATTTTATTTTGCAAAAAAATTAAAATTAAAATTAATTTATTAAAAAAATCTAGCGGTATTTATGTGTGTAAATTTAAATCCCGCTAGATTAATTAATGCTTCAACCAATTAATGATCAAGGCGCTTCAAGTACATACTGAAACATTCCATCATTAGGCGCTTGATCTGTC
>JALZUE010000209.1 GCA_023301705.1 Alteromonadaceae bacterium
GCGGTGCTTATATTTATTCCAGCTTGATCTAAACTTGCCGCCTGTGACGTGTTAGAACCGCTAATATTTTCAAAAGCATTTCTTAAAAATTCGCCTAAAGTATCAAGGCCGTTAATCGTGTTTGTTATTACAAGCTCTGGCGTAAACTCGTTAAAATTTTGATTAACGATGTCTACATCAGTTTCTTGACTAGAACCAAAAATAGCCACGGTCTTACTTTCTTAATTCTCTGACGATTTTAGGCCCAATTATAACTGCTGCTAAAGCCGTTCCGCCTAAAAGCGCCGCGCTTGAAAACGAACCCGTTAAAGCTTGCGCAATACTATTTTGCGGCTGTGTCGGCGCGGTGTTTACTACAACTTGCGCCTCTGAATTATCGCCAGACAAAACAGCGCCCACGATAATGCCTCCACCAATGTATAAAATTGGAACTAGTGGTAAAAAGAAGGGCATATTATTCCTCGCCTCTTGTTGTTGAAAAATAAGCCGCGCCAGCAGCTAAGGCAATTACGCCAATTAAAACTGGACTAAAGCTCGCCTGACTTGCGGTGCTAAAGTCAATATCTTCAAGCCCTACATCTGCAAAACCTATATCGCTTGGAATAGGCAAAGTTACGGGCGGCAAGCTCAAAGGATTAAACGCATCTAATATGCCGCTAGGATCGGCTTGCTCTTGTGTAGCGCTTTGCGTTCCGTCTGAACTAAAATTGTTATCAGTTGGCGAGCTTGGCGTGAAATTCGTAGAACCTCCAAACGTAATAATCGGATTAAATTGATTACTGTTTGAGTTGTTAACGCTTACATCCGTTTGCTGTATTGTATCGCCGCCTAACAAGCCGCCTATAAGCGCCCCTGCAAGAGGAATTGCAGCTGTGGGTAAAGGCATTTTTAAAATCTCCGTACTAGCGCAATAGCGCCAATTAAAACCGTACTAGCAACGCCCGCGCCGATTAATCCAAGGTCAACATTAGAAAAGTTATCAAGCGCTCGTGGCGTGCTTATATTCTGCTGAAATGGCGCAACCGTAGGAACGATTAAAATTTCACTAGATTGTGGGCTTATTTCAACCGGTAAAGATATTGCGCGTGGTTCTGTAACAGGCGCATTAAAAACGCCTAAAGTTGGCGCGTTAGCGTCAATGCTAAACTCTTCGCTTAAATCCTCTGTTAAGCTACTTTCAACCTGCACCTGCTCAATTTGAATACCCTGTGAAGGCACAAAAACAGGCGGGGGCAATGGCGCATCATTTTGAAACTCTTCCATTGCAGGCTGAACCGCAACAAATGAGGGCAAAACCTCACTTATTACGGGCTCTATTTCAACAGCTAAATCTAAAGGCGGCGCTAATTCCTCTTGACCAAAAACAGGCAACACACGCCCCTCTGACCTTCCGAATTGCTCATAATGAAATTGCCCATATTCTGCCCTGCTGATTTTTCCGTTTCTGTCTAAATCATACCCAGAATTAAATATGTGTGGACTATCGCCCTGCAAAACAAAAGCCGCCGCCAAGTCGAACTGTGAATTTACATAGGTTTCATAATCGGGACCACTGTTTTGATTGGCGATAGCGCTAGGTATAGCAATAGGCGCTATACCTCCGAAAAATAATTCACTGTCAAAAAAAGACATTTTTAGCGCTTTCTAAAAGCTCTTAATAAAACAATAGCAGCAGTAAGCCCTAGCCCCGCAACAATAACCGTTTGAGTTAATGCGGTTGTATTAGCTGACGTCTGCGCAACAGCGTTAGCTTGCTGTTGCGCTGCGGCGGCGTTTGCTTGCGCGATTTGCAGTTGCGTTATATTTTCAAACGCCGCACCCGCTGTCACAATGCTACCAGTTATAATTCCGCCTACATCAATGCCTAAAAAGCTCATAATATAGCCCCTAAACTTTTGCGCTGTAGCACTTCTGAACTTCAAGGCATGTTTTGCCCGTTTGCCCTTCAACTACATTTGGAATGATAGAAATTTTGGCATTGTTAAAAAGCTGGTTAGGCCCAAGCCCGCCAAATATACCGCCCGCCGCGTTAAAATTGATATTAAGCTGATTTGGCGGCACCTCTTCTAAACGCACCGCGTTTTGCTGCTCTTTAATCTGCCAGATAGGTGTCGAAGAATACTCAAGACCGTTAACCGTGATCACTACCCGCGCGTTATCATCATCAAACGCAACAGGTAAGCCCGCTTCATCTAACTGCAATACCGTAACATCAGAGAGCCAAATGTTATCATTAGGAACGCCAACGGAAGGTAAGTTAAAATCTACTGTTTTAGTTACATCAACGATATTTGTTTCATAATCATATTGGTTAATCATTTCCGCATAGCGTACCCGCTGCCCAGTCTGACTTATTAGCCCTAACGCTAACTCTGACTGCGGCGTGTTGATGATTTCAACGCCCCAAACTTCAATCTCAAACACATCTAGGCTTAAATCCCCTACTTGCTCATATACATCGGCAAGTGAACCTAATTCCAAGTGAAGCTCTACACTTGAGAACGTACCAGAACCCGCGTTAGTATAACGCAAATCTAAAGCAAAAGCTGCGTTAGCTTCTATGCGCCCCCTTAAAGCCGTATTACGCCCGCCGAAAGCGTGGTGAATTGTTTGGACATGTTCGCCGCCGTTTGCTGTAGGGTCATGATACGGAAATGTATTAAGCTCCCGACCAGAACGATTAAATGTATCCGCGTAAAGGAATTTCGCGGGCATTAATGCGCGCGCGGCTGTATCGTTATTTCGAACGATTTTAGAGGATTTGATCAAATTATAAATTCCGCCAAATTTTGGGTTAGCTGGCGCTGTCTCACCTGCTGAAACTTTTGTTTTTAGGCGATAGGAAAAACGCTCATAAGCGCCCCCCTGATTAATATCAATTTTTTGTATTGACCCTGCCAACAAGGCAAGACCCGTTAAAGAAGCTAAAAGAACAGGCGCTTTATGAATTGCGGAAACTAAACGACTCATGACTACCCCCCAATCCGAGGAAGAAAGCCCGCATTGCGAGCCGCTGTTACGCCGCGACTAATCAAGGGCTGGACTGCCATATTGTAAACTGGAATGACAAGTAGCACCCCTGCCGCCGTTGCTAGCGAGTTAGTTATGAATAATCGTTTTGTTCGCACGTCTCCAAAATTTGGAAGAACTGACGCTTTGCCTTTTGTAGCCATTTTAAAACCCTGTTACCGTTAAACTATCGACCCATGATTGGGGGTGTTGAACCGTTAAAGGGGGGGAGTTTTGGGCATTAGTCACGGTTAAAATATGGGGGTCTAGGGGGTAGACCCCCCCTTAATTTCATCTTTTTACCGTTTTGAGCGTCTACCTTTTGGCCCTGACTTGGCGCTAGGCTTGGATTTGGCGGGGTCTTTGGGGGTTTTGCTCCCTCCCCTGTTTGCCGCTGTATGGGCTTTAGGGGAGACTATAACAGGCCTCTTGCCCCTATCAATCAGCGCGTAGGAATATTCGGGCAAGTCGTCACTATGAAATTTTTCCATGGTGTCCCGCGTTGCCCCGCTCTTGGTTAAGTAGGTTGTGACGTTTTCCTCAAGAGATTTGAAAATATGCGTTTTGAAGTTTTGCGCCCGCATCTCTGGCAAGAGATAGCGCGGGTTAAACATCGTATAAAATAACCGCGTCTGGCTATGTCGGCTTTCAAAGAATACTGAGTTTTGTGCATCGGTTAAATTGCGGCCTATATACTTATGAGCTTCGTCTGCAAATATCGCTATATTTCTATACATGATTGCCAAAGCGCAAACCCAATGAAAAGCCTCTCTTAGCGTTATGCCTTGAGGCCAGAAACAGATTTTAAAACCGCCCGCCTTATGAGATTTTACAAGGCTCATTAATTCGGGAACTGAGCGCACAACTTTACATCCGTCTTGGATTGAATCTTGGCCATTTATTGAAACGTCCATCCGTATTTGGCGCGGGTACTTTTCCAAATGTTTCAACGCCAGATAAGTTTTACCTTGGCCGTTAATTCCTATGTAGGCCTGAATTATAGCTTGTTTATCCATGATCGAAATAAGACCCGCTTTGAGGGGTTTCGCCCGCCGGTGCGCTTTGCTCTGGCTGTTGCGGCGTCACGTCTCTCATATTTTCTTTTTGAGCGTTAAGCATTCTGTTTTTAACAATGCCAAGAACCGCGCCGCCTAATGACCAAAGCGCCGCCTCTTTTGGGTTTAAGATTTTTGTACTCTTCGGCATTATTTGCGCCAAGATATTTGCCGTGCAATGCGTTAGCTCGTCCTTTTCATCCTCGCTAAAAGTTTTGATGCCAACTTTCGAAAGTCCAAAATCTATAAGGTCTAACCCTACCCCGCTACCCGCTAGCATAGCCTCGCTTGGCTCTTTAAATTCATCGCGGGCGCTTTCGCTCTGGCTCTGGCTAAAACCTTCGTCAACATAGTCTGCATCCTCAGCTCCTTGAGTGTTGAACCTACTATTAATTTGCTCGTCTAAGTCCTCAATATTTGAGGCCATTGGGGGAATATCGTTATTGTTCATCTCATAAACTCTGTGAAGTGCTTTTCTGTTTCTGTATCTGGCTCAGTTTGCGGCGCTTGCGTTTTTTCTGGCTCTGGCATTGGTTTTGGGTTTCGCGTCTCAGCGGGCTTTAAATCTGGCGGGACTTCCTTTTTTTGAGTTTCCACATTTTCGCCAAGCGAGGCTAGAACTTCATCTTTTGTTGAACGTCTAAAAATCGTCTGAGGATGGTCAATTATAGTTTGCATTAATTTTTCAAAAGAAGTTTCTAGCAACGCACCTTCAAGATAGCCGCATATTTTGCATCTGATTTCAATCCAACCATCGGCCCGCATTTTTACGGGTGTTAGCCTTGTACACATCGCACAAGGCACTTCTGCCAGATGGCCCTTGTCGGCGGTTTTCAAAGCTCTAAATTTTAGATTTGGATTTTTCGCTGTGGTCATCGTGTAACTTCCTTTTTTACGTTGAACAAATTTTTTAAAATATCGCGGCCTGATTAAGCCGCCGCAATTTTTCGGCCTCTGCTATGAAGGCTTCCGCAGTTTCTTTTTTGATAGCGCGGTGCATAGAAACGCTTTGAGTTTTAAGGGTCACTTCGTCTAATTTCAGTGATATAACTTTTTTGATTGAAAGCACTTCCCAGTAAGTAAAATATTTTCCAATAATTGGCTTAAGCTCTAATTTTTCGCACTTCGCCGCATAAGCTAAATCATGTGCGCGAATTTCCGCTTTTGTTGCGTTCATTTTCGGAACAACATATTTCTTCCAATGGGCATCATCGGGCTTGTCTGGTTCTGGGAAATTACGCACGGGCTGACATTTCGAGCGCACCGACACTAACGCGCACCGAAGAGCCTGCGTTCAAGGTTTCGAGCTTTCTTTCAACGCTTGCCTTACCGAAGGCATTTTTAACTAACATTTCGACTTGGCCGTTAGTCTCAATTATTTGCTGACCGACAAGCCAAGATTTGAGCCAAGGTTCTCCAAACGCTTGCGTCAGAGTTTCCCGCCAATAGGCCGCTAGGCCGCTACTATTTATGCCGCGTGCGCTCGCGCTCGCGCCTTTCTTAGAAAGATGTTCCTCTTTAGGGTACCCCTCAGGGGAGGGGTTTTGGGGGGTTTGAGGAGGGGTGACTATTTTTTGAAGAGGGGTGACCTCCCCCTCTACCCCTCCCCTAGAGAGGGGTAGATTTTCAATGTAATTTGGTAGGTCTTTAAGCCATATCGTGTCCCCTTTTGCGGCCTTATCTATGAACATCTCAAGCCGTACCAAATCAATCTTAAAGCTTGTATGACGGCCCTTTCCGCGCACGTATGTAAAATCAACTAAGCCCATCTCTGAGAGCGTGTTTTTGTACTTTCGAACTTGGTTGTCACCTATGCCAGCGTGACGGCCTAGCGTCTGGTTAAAGACCTTCCCAGTTCCATCTTCACCTGCAAAATTGCCAAGCGTTCCAAGCATCATTTTGAGCCTTGGAAGGTTTCTGAAAACATGGCTGTCTTGTATTTTCCACCATAAACCAACGGCCATTATGAATGCCCCTTGACCTTACGCCAAACATATTTTTTGCTAGGTAAGCGGTCTATCTTAAAGTTAAGAACCTCCCCTTTTTGGGTCTCAACAATTATATGATTAACCCTAGCGCTGGCAAATTTCACGGAAGTTACATAATCAGAAAAATCAAATATTTTTCTGATTAAAGAGTGGTCTCCATCATGTGACGTAGGAACTCTTTGCTTTTCAACAAAGTCAATAACTTCTAATCTTGGGAACATGAACATTATGCGGCCCGCTCAGAGGCGCTGAACGTGTTAACGTACTCAGTTATAAAACGCGCATCGTCTTTGCGCCAGTGGCGCTCTATGGCGAATAGTTGAACCTTAATATTGCCCTTTTGAAAGACCTTATAGCCCGCTTTTCTTGTGTTATATA
>JALZUE010000210.1 GCA_023301705.1 Alteromonadaceae bacterium
GCGCTGACAATCATCGTGACTTGCACTAATCCAAAGAGGATCAGAGCACCCGTTCCTGAATCAAGTGAAATATAACCCAGGGAAAAGGTGAGCGCATAGATGATAAGCAAGGCTGCCCCTAGCCAAGAACCTGATTGCAGCGAGCTCTTGATCTTGCCACGACTGAGGACGAGTAAAAACAAGACTACTGCCCCACTGAGTATGCGAATGGTCGTAAAGGAGACAGGATCGATCAACTCACTAGCTAACGCCTTACGACATAAGAGAGAGTTGGCAGTAAAAGCGGAAAGAGAGGCCGCCACGAGGAGGGTTAAGCGTAGCATGGTAAAAGCTGAGGTGCCAAGTTTATCACCTTCGCCTCTAATGAAAACGGAAAATCCAGAAAATTATTAACCACTGCTCTTAACTCAATTCTAGAATCCTCCTTTTCCCCTTGAAACCAAACTCGTTCTTTGTAGTATAAGAATTAATAAATTAGATCTCCCCATTACAACCAGCTAACTTAAGCGAAGTGCGAATACCAGCACGGGTGTGTGATCTGATTCTGTTAAGTAATTATGAAAAGCAACTATTTAAGTAGGTCTGAATGGGGGATTCCCGTAAAACCTAAATTTTTGGTAGGAGCAGGAGCAGTCCTATTCTTGTCTTCTACATTCGCATATGGAGCAGAGCCAAGTACAAGCATCTCTAATCAAGTAGGAAACTTATCCATGTTTGGGGTAACTGCCGCAAGTGCACTGACTCCAGGAATTACACTATTGGGAGTCAGTTATGATATAAAAAGTGGAAAAGGTCATTCATTAGAGTGGTTGGGGGAATTGAATTGGCTTTTTTGGATTATAGCTGCTGTTGATTTTGTTTTAGACAAGTTTCCAGTACTAGCATCGATTAATCAGTTTTTTGAGCATCTAATAGTTTGGGCTATAGCCTACTTTATAAGTAATGGAATTATTCCAGTAGATGAACAAACAGGGGAAAATGTCATGGCGATGGTAGGAAGTTGTGTGGCGGGGTCTGGGATTCTAGGGGTTAGGCAAGCAATCACGGCTGCCGCAGATGGAGCTTCCGCTGGAATTGCTTCTCCTATAAGAAGTAGTATAGAGGATGTGATTGGGTCTTTACTAGCCTGGAAAATAATTTAATATATGAAAATCGTTTTATTACCTTTTTTTACGGGGCTTATATTATTAGCCGCTTCTATATTACCGAAGTATTCAAAAGCTTTATTTCAAGAAGTGCCTCAGTCAATATGGGTCCCAATGGCAGTGATAGGATTAATTATAACCTTGCGGTTTGGGATAAGAAAAAAATAAGGAAACTAAATCCCAAAGATAACTTTCGGTTAGGCACGAACCCGATAAGTGATCGGTTCTAGATTAATTCCCAATGGTGTTAGTCCCTGTATTATTAGGATTAGGTTGATTGAGTGGCCTTGATTTTCTTTGGTGTACTTAGGCCTTTCCCCCTTGGATTCAAAATCGTTTAGTACTGTAAGGTATTATAAATGAGATCACCCCATTACAACCAACTAACTAAGCGAAGTGCGAATATCTGCACGGGTGAGTGATCTAATACTGTTAGACCATGAAAGCAAATCCTTTCCTCATCATCCTAGGCGCGTTTTGGATCTTCATCGGTGCTCAGATGTCCTCGAGCATCTGGGCGCGTATCGCGGCATCAACTTAGCCAACCATCAGCGCTACTGTCACAAGAATAGATTGGCGTGGCGGAGCCGACACAAATTCTGCCATGGCGACTATCTCTTTCACCATTGATGGGCGGAATAAAACCTACGAAGACGAGGTATTTGATCGTCCAATGCTTAAAAGGAATTTACCTGCCGTGAAGGCACAGATAGAGCGAGACTATCAGGTAGGATCGAAGGTAGATGTGCGCTACGATGGAGATCGATCACTTCTGAAAGGATTTCCCGAGAGCTATGCAAATCTGGGGATCATTCAATTGCTAGGCGGAATTGTTTTTGCGGTAGCAGGAATAAGCGGAATATATAGCGCTAAGAGAAATGACGGGAAGCATGCAATCATTTAGTCTTGGTTGCAGTTTTATGGGCGCCCTTTTGGTCTTCTCATTCATTCCCGTTTTTCATTCTTACGGCATACATGGACCCTTTTGGAATGAGTGAAGGAAGGTGATGGCGATACAACTTTAATAGAGTAATTAATTTTATCAGATGAATTTAGAAAGTCGCTACTCGGCACAGTTAATAACTTTCCTTCTACTATGCCCGCCTGTTTGGTCACTGGAAAGGCTGATTAGTGGGTCTGTGACTCGCTTTTTTATTGTTTTCATTGTTTGGGCTGTTGTTTCGGTTTATTTGATTTGGTATTGCTCGCGAAAGAAGGTTGCTCGTAAAAGGTTCACGATACCTAGTGCTGTCGTAGGAGTCTGCCTTCATTTCATACCATTTTATTTAACAATGGGGTGATTTAGTGAGCGTTGGAGACGTTTAAGAAGCTTGGAATAGAGATTCTAAAAAAGAGCTGGTATGGTGATGGCTTCTGCGCTATGTCCTAACCCTTCATTTTTTATTATGAGCAACCCAGTAGTAGGAATAATCATGG
>JALZUE010000211.1 GCA_023301705.1 Alteromonadaceae bacterium
GTTAACATTGAAATAGAAACATCGCCCCATAATGTTGGGTTTATTTCAGCAAAGAAAATACTTCCTACGGCAGCATAAATATAAAAAATCACGAACATTAATAAAGCAATATAGCCCATACGGGGAATAGCGGTTAATAATGCGTTAATTAATAGCTTTAGCTCTGGCACCATAGAAACAAGCCTTAATACTCGGAAAACACGTAATAAGCGTGCTAACAGAACGCCTGAGCCACCATCAGGTATTAAGCTTCCAACCACAATAATTGTGTCAAAAATATTCCAACCATTTTTGAAAAAGGCGAATTTATTAGGGAATGCTAGAAAACGTATACAAAGCTCAAAAACAAAGAATACTGTAACAGCTATATCAAGGTACACTAAAGCTGATGCAACTTGTGGTGGCAAGTTATGGGTTTTTGCACCAACTAATAATGCTGAAACAATAATAACAACAATCACCAACCACTGAAAAATATTACTGTTATCAAGCTTTTTTAATTGTTGTTGAATTAAAGAAACAATCGACTTCATGGGAACTACCTAAAATATACGTAAATAATGTTAATTAAAGCACCATCAAACAAAGTTAATTGTAAAGAGAGTCAATACAATCAGCTGGTCACGTTTAAATAATGAATATGAATGCTATATGGGGGGATTATACGAAATTATAAAGAGTAAATATGTAATATATTTACTCTTTATATAGATAGTTAGCACTACGCTAAAGTTTGTCGTAATTATTGTTAATAAAATAACTTAGCTACACACGTTATTTCGGCCATTCCCCTTAGCTTCATACAACTTTTCGTCAGCAGCTTTCATCACTTCATCAAAGGTTTGTCCTGCTATGGCACTGACAACACCTATTGATATAGTCACTGAAACAGTATCTTTAGCTGCTGCGCTTTTGTTCCGACTCGCTTTACCTTGCTTTGCACTTTGTTTATTATCTTTTTTGGGCCTATTTTCATCGCGAAGTACTATTGGATAATCCGCGACTAATAAGCGTAAACATTCTAATTCATGAATAATTTGTTCTGCCATTTTTCTTGGAAAAATCACAGTAAACTCTTCACCACCGTAGCGAAAAACTTTACCACCACTTTTTACTTTTGCTAATTGAGCAGCCACCAGCCTTAGTACTTGGTCACCAACATCATGACCATAGGTATCATTGAACTTTTTAAAGTGATCGATATCCATCATAGCAACACTGTATTTTTTACTTAACGATAACGACTTTTGATATAGCGCTCGTCTTGAAGCTAAGCCAGTTAGTTCATCACGGTAGGCAAGAAAATATGTACTAGTGATGACACAAATAACAAAATAGACACTAAGTAATGAAAACGTCAATAACCATGATAGTGGCCAAAAACCCAAAAACAGTAAAAAGGTAACGATAGCTGTAATAAAAATAGCAGCCGAAAATAAAGAATAATTCATTAGTGCAGCAACAAAAACTACAATTAAGCCTAGAAGAATAGGTGCGTAAAAACTCGCTAAAATAAAATTACTATCGAAAAAAGTCACTTCAGGGTAGCCGGTAGGTAATTTCTGCATACTATTCAAATAAGCATAACTTACACCTATAACCGTAAGTGCAACTCCTATTCGATAAAGACTATAAATAGAGAATAATCCTCTGTCTTTACACCAAGATAAATAGGTAAAAAAGCTAATAGTTGTTAGCAACTGCCATTGTTCATTACTTTGCCAACTCACTAAAAAAGGATGCTGAAATTGATTAGAAAGGTATAAGCTGAGTAAAAATAGTAACAGAAGAGAAAAGCGACTTTGATTAAATTGTGCAGACAGAAAAAAACCAATGCCTAAACTTACATAAAAAAATAATTCAAGCTGATTCATTAACGGTGTTAAATAAGATTGTGCGAAAAACAAAATTCCAAAAGCCACAGCCAATAAGCTAATGTTAAATGACAAGCTTTTTATTGTGGTAACTAAATGATTCAAACAGACCTCAATTACATAGAACGTCACTGAAATGATAAACAACAACGTTTTGGTTATTCATTGTTTATAGCATTAACCATCATTTTCACAAGTTAAAAAGTAGTAATTTCAATAAATTCATAAAGATACTATCAAATGTGTTAAAAAATAGACGATAAAATCATAACCCCTCACCGCTATACGTAAAACTACTCTGATAACTCTTCTGGAATATTTTCATGTAATTCTACCTTTTCAATTTTTTCAAAGCGCGTAGATATTTTATCTGCAGAGGTATGAATTTGCTTCACATCACTAGCGGCTTGATCAATATGTTTAGCTAAATTATCAAAACGTACTCTAAAACGCCCAAAATCAGTGGCTAAATATGACAAATGCTCTTGAATAACATGTATTTGTTTTCGTGTTGCTTCATCTTTCAGCACTGAACGCGCGGTTGTTAATATCGCCATTAACGTAGTGGGTGAACAAAGCCATACGCGTTGTTTATTAGCATATTCAACTAAATCAGCATGGTGTGCATGTATTTCGGCAAAAACAGCCTCAGCAGGAATAAACATAATTGCGCCGTCTGATGTTTCATTCGCAATTAAGTACTTATGGCTAATATCATTAATATGCTTCTTAATGTCTTGCTTAAATTGACGCTCAGCTTGTTGCCTAATCACTTGCTCTGTTTGTTCATTTGTCATCGTGCGATAGCTTTCTAACGGGAACTTCGAGTCAATCACTACATTACCAGTAGGTTCAGGTAGAAAAATAACACAATCGGCAATTTTACCATTTGATAATGTATGCTGAAGTGAAAAGTGACTTTCTGGTAATACATTACGAATAAGCGCATTTAATTGTACTTCGCCAAATGCACCTCGTGAACGTTTATCTGCTAAGACTTCTTGTAAGCTCACCACATTACTTGATAGTTCTGTTATTTTCTTTTGTGCATCATCAATTAATGCTAAGCGTTGTACAATATCATTAAAGGTTTTCGTTGTTTTTTCAAAACCTTCAGTTAAACGTTTTTCTACTTCGCCACTAATTTCTTTTAATCGTTTATC
>JALZUE010000212.1 GCA_023301705.1 Alteromonadaceae bacterium
AATTGACGTCTAATCACACCAAAACGTTCACTGGTCACAATAATGGCAATACCCTGCGGTAAACCTGTATTTATCGGTATTTTTTGCCAACTATTCTGATAAAAAAATTCAAACCTTAGTTCACTAATATCATTCAGTAACACTCTAACTTTAGGTTCTTCACCAAAATCAGAATCAACATAATTATAATGAATACGCTCTAAATTCTTCTCAATCACACGGTAGCCAACTTTCTGTAAGTCACCACGCGGAATTAATAAACCGGGGTTACTCCAACCGTGTCGAACAAATAATACGGCATTGATATCGTCAGAAATACCTTCGCTTTCGGTATGTATAAAACCTTCAGTAGGGTCTTTATCATCAGTTCTAGAATAACGACGTGCAACTTGGGTAAAATCACGTTCTAACAATAAAAAAGCGGTTTGTAATTGGTTAATATCATCAATTTTTCGCTGACTACCTTCTTCACTTCTCAATACGGTTTGAAAAATATTAAACCCTGCTAAGCTAACAACAGCAAAAATTGAAAGTGATAATAGTAATTCAAGTAATGTAAAACCCTGTTGTTTTTTTATTAGTTTTTTCATTAGTTTTTTCTCGTTACAAAAGTAACTAATGACGCTATAGACTTTTCATCAGCTTCAGCAATGCGAACTTCAACGGTAATTTGGCGTAAATTATCGTCAGCAGTTTTCAATGCTTGTTGCTGCCAATGCCATACTTGACCTGAGATTTCCGATGAACCTTTTTCATTATTTTCTGGTGGCCATTGATTACTTAGTTTCGCTTCAACAAGTTGATTTGAAGCCACCCAACTGGCAATAATTCTTTCTTCGAACGAGTTTAAATTAATAATATTTGTATTCGCGGTAGATAAAAGCGCAACGCCGGCAATAGCAAATACAGCCATTGATAGCATCACTTCTAACAATGTGAAGCCTTTTGCACACTTAGCTTTTTTGAAACTATTTTTTTGTATGATTGAATTTAAAGGTGTTTTCATTACGCTTACTCGTCACTTTCATTTAAGCTATCAAGATCAAAGTCTTCGCCATCGTACAATGGCCCAATGATATTAAGCGGCAATGTGAATAAACCAACCACTTGAAATTCTACTTCTCGCTCTTGTTCAATATCGTCAGTAAATGCAAAGCTCAATCTGAAAGAGGTAAAGTCGCCACCTGAAAGTAACAATACTTGAGGAATAATTAACTCTTCTTCATCTTCGTCGAAAAGCTCATCGTCATTTTCAAATAAACTGTCAGGTTCTTCCGGCAAGAGCGAGTTGTCGTCAGTAGGTAAACCTTCTAGTTCAAGTGTTAACGTGATGATGTCTTCATGGTTTTTTAATTCAAACGGTGTTTGATCTTCAATTGGTAACCATAAAAGGTTATCACTGTCGTAAATAACAAATTGGTATGTATTATCTTTAACAACCAAGCCTAATTCACGATTATTTAATAAACTATACTCAGCCGCTATATTGAATATACCCGTAAAGCGAGCACTTGCTTGTTCAAGTTTATCAACTAATGAATTGCGTGAACCATAAGTAACTGCACTGACAAAAACACCAATAAGCAATATAACAAGCATGACTTCAATCAATGTGAAGCCATGTTGTTTATGTTGTGTTTTAGCAAATAACTTTGCTTTTTTCATGCTGTTACATCACTAAATTAAGCGTATGAATTTCACTAATCGTTACAGTTTGTCTTGTAAGTTCCAGTTACCAATATCGTCTTCTGTACCCGCTTCACGATCTGGGCCAACAGAGAAAATGTCCATTTTTCCATTTTCTCCTGGATTTAATAAAATATATTCAGAGCCCCAAGGGTCTAATGGTAAACGAGGAATATAGCCATCTTCTTGGAAGCGTCTTGGTGTTGGCTCAATGTCAGTTTCAGAAACTAATGCTTCTAAGCCTTGTTCTGTTGTAGGAAAAGCGTAATTATCTAGTTTATAAAAGCTCAATGCTGTTTCAAGCGCACGAACGTCAGTAATCGCTTTTTGTAAATCAGCTTTATCTTTATTACCAAGTAAATTAGGCACTACTAAGCTAGCTAACACCCCTAAAATTACAATGACAACCATAAGCTCTAATAGAGTAAAACCTTGGGCTTTTTTATTTGTTTTCATTACTTCATCCTGTTCAACTTTATTTATGTTGATGTATTATTAATTTTATTATGTATTAATGCGTTAACTACTGATTTTTAACAATCATCAATACCTTAGTTTTCGTGTAATAACGCTTACCTATGACTTTAGTTATTGATACTACATAAAGACCTGTACTGTACCTATATCTATTTCAACCACCTATCAATTAATTGTTAACAAATATAACCATTCATTGTTCTGGTCATTAGTTCGATAATTGTTCCGGTAATTTTTACAAGTTATGCAATCATATTGTTCAGTTGTAATGTCGGTTGTAAAATCGCCATTACGATAAAAAGCACCACTCCGGCCATTACTACCATCAGTAACGGTTCAAATGCTTTAAGAGCGATACTCACCAGCGCTTCAAATTCTCTATCTTGGTTGTCAGCAGCTCGCCCTAGCATATGATCAAGCTCACCACTTTTTTCGCCACTGGCAATCATATGTAACATCATTGGTGGAAATAGCTTGGTTTGATCAAGCGAATTTTTTAAGCTTGCACCTTCACGCACCTTATCTGATGCTTCTTTAATGCTTTGTTTTACATAAATGTTATCAAGCACTTCACCTGAAATACGCATACTTTCAAGTAATGGCACTGCACTAGCATTCAAAATACTTAATGTACGAGCAAATCGAGCCGTACTAATACCTTTTGCCACTTTGCCAATTAATGGCAATTTTAGTAAGTGTTGGTGATACTTGAATAAATATTTTGGCTTTTTCAATAATTGTGAAAAGCCAAAACCTATAGCAGCTAAGCCAACAAGTACAAATAAGCCATAACTTTTTAAGAAGTCACTACTAGCAATAAGAAATTGTGTTGTGCCAGGTAATTCGCCACCTAAATGTTCAAATTGAGAAACAATTTGTGGTACTACCGCAGTTAATAAGATAACAACGACACCAATAGCGACCAAGGTCATAATCATAGGGTAAACCATGGCTTGAATTAATTGAGCGCGCAATAATTGGCGTTGTTCAGTGTAATCAGCCAAACGATTAAGTACATTATCTAAATGACCCGACTTTTCACCAGCAGCCACCATTGAACGGTATAGATTGTTAAATACTTGGGGGAAATCAGCCATGCTTTCAGATAAACCATAGCCTTCGGTAACTTTAGTGCGAACAGCCATAACCATGCTTTTTAAGCGGTTTTTTTCACATTGTTCTGCAACTGCCGTTAACGACTCTTCAAGCGGTAAACCTGATTCAACCAAGGTAGCAAGCTGGCGTGTTAACAGAGCTAACTCTGTAGTCGATATTTTACCACGACCAAAACGTTGGCTTTTTGCTTTCTCTGATTTTTTAGCTGCACATGATTCAACACTTGTTGGCATTAAACCTTGTTCACGTAATAAACCACGTACTTGACGTGCCGTATCACCTTCAATAACCCCTTTAACTGTTTTTCCTTGGCTATTAACAGCCTGATAATCGAAAGCTGGCATATTAATTAGTCCTCACGTGTTACACGTAATACTTCTTCAAGGGTAGTTTTACCTATAAGCACTTTATCAAACCCGTCTTGGCGAATACTTGGTGTTGATTGTCTTATTTGCTTTTCAATAGCTTGCTCACCTTCACCATTGTGAATGAGCTCACGTACTTTTTCATCAACAATCAATAGCTCATGAATACCCATACGACCACGGTAACCTTTAAAGTTACATTCATCACAGCCAACAGCACGATAAATTAATTGCTCATTATCATCGGGAAGCCCCATAACATGACGCTCTTCTTCATCAGGCAAGTGGCTTTCACAACAGTGCGGACATAATGTACGCACTAATCGCTGAGCTAATACACCTAATAAACTTGATGAGAGAAGAAAGGGTTCAACACCCATATCTTCCATACGCGTCACCGCACCTGCCGCAGTATTAGTATGTAATGTTGATAATACTAAGTGACCCGTTAAACTGGCTTGAACACCAATCTGAGCCGTTTCTAAATCTCGAATTTCACCTACCATCACCACATCAGGATCTTGACGTAAAATGGCACGTAAGCCTCGAGCAAAGGTCATGTCAACTTTTGAATTAACTTGAGTTTGACCAATACCTTCAATTGCAAATTCAATCGGATCTTCAACCGTTAAAACATTACGCTCTTTGTTATCTATTTGTGTTAAACCTGCATACAACGTAGTACTTTTACCTGAACCTGTAGGCCCGGTCACCAAAATAATACCATGTGGTTTATCAATAAGATCTGAAAATAATCGACGGTTATCGTCTGTCATGCCTAAATCTTTTAAATTTAAGCGAGCAGCATTTTTATCTAACAAACGTAATACCACGCGTTCACCATGCCCTGTTGGCATAGTTGATACACGAACATCAACCGCTCGACCACCAATTTTTAATGAAATACGACCATCTTGAGGAATACGTTTCTCAGCAATATCAAGCTTTGACATCACCTTAATACGAGAAACAAGTAATGACGCTAGTTGACGCTGTGGCTTTAATACTTCGCGTAATATTCCATCAACACGAAAACGAATCAGTAATGTGTTTTCAAACGTTTCAATATGAATATCAGAAGCATTTTCTTTAATTGCTTCACTTAACATCGCATTGATCAATTTAATAATCGGAGCATCGTCTTCATTTTCGAGCAAGTCGTCATTTTCACTGACTTCATCAGCAATTGAATATAAATCAACCTCGTTACCAATGTTTTCCATCATCTGCTGCGCTTCTGATGAATCGCGTTGGTAAGTTTCTGTCAATAAACGTTCAAAGTTATCTAATGGTTGAATATCAATATTGAACGACGTTTTTAATAAACGCCTTACTTCTAATAGTGCTTCTGGCGTTACATCACTTAAACAATGCAATGTAAATTCATCATCTTTTTTAGATACAGTGACATTAAAGCGCTTAGCAAAACCAAAAGGTAAGCGGAAAATTACACTTTCATCTAAAGACTCTTCGCTGTTTATCATCGTTTCATTGGCAAGTTCGGCATTATCAATACTTGCAATATCGTCATGATTTACATTTGAGTCATTACTATTTGAATTATCTACAGCCATTATTTTGTATCTTTATTAGTATCAATTACATCAAGATTTTTATCGTTTGAGTATTCTTTAAAAGATGGTGGTAACGTTAAATCATCATTCCATTCTGGTAACAATGGTAAATCATCATCATCAAGTAATGTTAAACCCGCTTCTTGACGTAGTAATTCATCAGCACGAATGTAATTGTATTTCTCTTTAGTCAATTCAGCCATGTGCGCTGCATCACGTATAATAGTTGCTCTTAAAAATACCATTAAGTTACGTTTACGTATGGTATTAGACGTTGATCTAAATAAAGCACCAATTAACGGCAAGTCACCAAGTAAAGGAATTTTTTGCACACTTTCTTGTACGTCTTCATCAATTAACCCACCTAATACAACCATGCCGCCATCGTCAGCCATTACCGTTGTTTTAATTTCACGTTTGTTAATTGAAATATCAACACCAGTAGCACCACTCACTGATGACACTTCTTGTTCAATGGTTAATTGCACGCCTGAGCCTTCATTGACCTGTGGTGTTACTTTTAATTTAATGCCTACTTCTTGACGTTCAACTGTTTGAAATGGGTTACCGTTATTGCTTGATGATGTAGAGCCTGTAAGAATTGGAATTTCTTGACCCACAATAAATGATGCTTCTTGGTTATCAAGCGTTGTGATACTTGGTGTTGCTAAAATATTAGAGTTAGTATCAGAGCTTACGGCTTGAAGAATTGCACCAAAGTCGTCATTACCACCACCTATAAAACCACCACTTACTGAGCTTAATATACCTGCTAATAAACTAAAGTCATCTTCTTCATCATTGGTTGTTATTGTAGTAATTGTATCCCCTGTAATACTTGTTGTCGTATCTCCATCTTCACCTCGTCCTGAAATAGCCGCTGCACCCACTGAACTGATTGACGCATTACCATTAGTAAATTGAGTGAAACCACCTGCACTTGAATATAATTGAACCCCTAAACTTGCTCCGTCTGATTCAAATACTTCAACAATAATCGCTTCAACTAATACTTGTGCACGGCGAACATCTAATTGACGAATAACTGCTTCAAGAGAACGTAATAAGTCAGGTTCTGCGGTAATAACTAAGGTATTCGTATCAGCATGCGCATCTATACTAATATTTCGAGACGCTGATTGACGACCTCCACCACTATTACCGCCACTGGCATTAGCTGCTTCTTCAGCAATAGTTTCACTAACACCTTGTAATACGGGTACTAAGTCTGCAGCTTGAGAGTATTTAAGGTAGTAAACACGCGTATTACCGTTTGATTCTAATTCACTGTCTAAACGTGAAATTAAATTAGTAATACGTTCTCGTGCTTTTCTCTCGCCACTAACAATCACACTATTGGTTCTATCATCAGCGACAATTTTAGGAATTAAAAAGCTTGGTGTTGCCCCTTTACCATTTGCCGCAGATTTACTCATTGCTTCAATAATACGCACCATGTCACCAGCAGATGCATATTTTAGTTTAATTATTTGTACGTCTTTATCACCTGCACGGTCAACGCGTTCAATAATTTTAACAAGACGATTCACAACCGCAGCAGTACCAGTAATCATAATCACGTTAGCAGGGTCGTAATTAACGACGTTACCACCACCACCGTTATCTGATAATTGACGAAGTAATGGTACAAGTTCACGTACAGTTACATTTTTAACCTCAACTACGCGCGTTACCATAGTATCGCCAAAACCTGGGTTTTCACTACTAACAACAGGAATAGCCGATGTTTTTGCGTCTTTACTTTTAATTACTTTAATTACGTTGTTATCTACTTCAACAGCAGAAAAACCATAGACATCAAGTACATTTAAAAAGAACTGGTAATATTGTTCCGATGTTAAAACATCGTAACTACGTATATTAATTTTCCCTCGAACATTCGGGTCAATAATCATGGTTTTACGTAAACTTTTACCTACTGTGGTTACAAATTCACTAATTTCAGTATCTTTAAATTGCGGTTGAAATTCAGCCGCAAAAGAGCTGGCACTCATAAACGTGGTAAAAAATGATAATGCTGATGCAAACGCAATGGCATTGGTTTTCAAAAGCGAACTACGAATATATGCTTTCATGGAAAATTCCTCGTCTTTAATTTTCAATACTAAATAGTATTTCTGTTACGTCACCATCTCGGTCAACCAGTAAGGTAACTTCAGATTCCGTTTTTAACGCTTGTAACGCTTGCGCTGCATCTAGGGCTGACGTTAAGTCATAACCATTTAGTTGAATAGCAACATCACCTGCTTTTAAACCTGATGCTTTAAAAAATTCAGGTTGCTTGCCCGGGCGAAGAAAATAACCAACAGTTTTTTGTTCTACATTCTTTGGCGTTATTCTTAAATAATCAGTAATTTTACCTGGGTCTTTACTTATTACTGACTTTAAATCATTTACTTGTTGTTTTAAGCGATTATTATCACGATTATCTAATGATGATTTCACATTTTTATTACGTGTGCTTTTTACTGGTTTTTTATTAACCTTTTGTGCACTAGTGACTGATACTTGATTAAAATCAAGGCCATCTAACATCAAGGTTTCTGATATACCTGCCCGCTTAATAATTACACGGTCAAAGTACACTTTATCAAGTGTTGCCCTTGTATCTGCAATTTTGTCGCCGATACCTAATGTTTCTTGTTTACCTTTATGTTCAATAATTGCACTTGCTGTTTCATCATCATCGCTAGGCACAACTCCCGATAATGTTAAATTTAATTGTGTTTGTGGCGCATTAATAATTTCGTCTTCTTCTTCAACTACGGCTTCGTCAGGGTTATAGATGCCGAATAAATCAAGTGATAAAAATTGACTAATATTAACATTACTGGCTGTTGTCGATTTTGTACTTACACTCGTGTTATTGACTGTTTGATATGCTTTAGGTTCAGGTGTAATCACTAACCAAACGAGTTTAGCCAATAAAAAAGCTAAGTACGCTAACAACAAAACTGACACAATACGGGCAATTTTTTGCTGAGGAAGTTTGGCGAACAATGCTAAGCCAGATGTAATATTATTAGATAACTGCATGTTTTAATTATATTTTTATAAAAATAAATGAATAAGCGTATTTACTAGGATTCTGATGATACTTGACCCTAGGGCAAGCAACAAGCGCGTTAACATATTTTTTATTGAAAGTTTGTAACAGAGTAAGACATATTACCCTACTTCGTAGGTCATTGTGTGTATTTAATTAATATTTATATAGGGTTTCATTACCTATTATTGAATAGCTTTATTCGTAATGACTTATACTATAAATAACCTGAATTAGGGTTAAATTATTTTACTCAATGATACTAGAAATATTCTCATATTTGATGAGTCATTAAATTCTATTTAAAATACAGTTTATAAAAATAAAAAGGCTTACAGCGTTAAACGCTGTAAGCCTTTGTTACAAGTTATAACAGTTAAACGTTAAAATTTACCGCTAAGTGTTAATGTTGCATTAAATGGCGCACCAACAGTTACTTGGTCAGATGCATGAGCATTAGGGAAGTACTCTTTATCTGTTAAGTTTTCTAAGTTTAACTGAATACGCACATCATTTGATAAATCGTAATAGGCAGCAGCATCGTATCTTACATAACTAGGTATTGATTGTGCATTACTATTACTAATAAAGCTTTCATCTTGATACGTTGCGCCAACAGCAAAGCCAAAGGCATTATTCACTTGGATATTGTTCCATAAAGAAGCTGTATTCTCTGGTATTTCACGCGGTGTTCTGCCTGTATCACCATCTCGATCAACAATTTCACCTTCTAAATAGCTATAGTTCAAAGTTGCATGCCATGCTTGAGTAATTTGACCTGCAAGCTGTAATTCAAAGCCTGTTATTTCTTGGTCAATTACATCTAAAGTTGATGGATCATTATCTGCTACTTGTGGTGAACTTTGTCTGTTTTCGAAAACAGCGGCGGTTAAGCTTAAACCACGTTCAAAGTCCCACTTAAGACCTATTTCTTTGTTACGGAATAAATCAGGGTCTAATTGATCGTCATCACCATTAATATCAGTAAATTGTTCACCACTTCGTGGTAAGAAAGACTCACTGTAACTTGCGTAAATTGAAATATTTTCTTGAGGTTTATACACTAAACCACCACGAGGAGACACTTCTTCATCTTTACGCGTACGCGTCTCGCCATTTTCAGCATTAAATACTTCAATATCAAAACTATCGTAACGTGCACCAATAACTAAGTCTAAATGTTCAGTGATTGCAATTTCATCTTGAATGAAAAATGAGTACACGTCTAAGTCTACACGCGTGTCATCGTTTAAATCTGTATTAAAATTAATAGTAACATCATCACCATTAGCATTTACACCACTAAAGCCTCTGAAATTAATTGTACGAGAAATGTCAAAACGCTCTCGATCTGAATTTAAATTATTTGGATTTCTAGGATCAATGTCCCCAGCATCTCGAGCCTCTTCAGAAATTCGTCCTTCAACAAAAGCATTAAACCTGTCTTGATTAGAGTCAGTAATAATCACTTCTGCACCGACAAGTAAAGTATGCTCTACATTACCTGTATCAAATTCACTAATAATGTTGCCTGATAGAATAGTATTTTGTCTATCACTAGTATCAACATAACCATCAAGTTCAACAGTATTAGTATCTTCAAAGAACCCTGTTGCAAAAAAGTTTGAATATACTTTGTCAAAATCAGCATATGAAAGACTAAAATTACCTTTTATATTATCTGAGAAGTTATGTTCAACAATTGCACGAAAAACATGTGCTTCAACATCATTAAAGTTATTTTCACGATCACCGAACACAACGTTTCTAAGCTCGGTTACCGGGCGACCTTCATCGTTAGTAGGAATACCGCGATCAATAAAACGTTCGTGATTAACGTATTCGTAAGATAAATCGAGGGTAGTATCATCAGTTAATGAAAGATGCGCTGTTGGGTTGAAACCAATACGATCGCCATCAAAAAAATCTCTGTGGTTTTCTAAATGCTCGTAAAAACCATTGATACGTATTGCTGCATCGTCGTTTATTTCAAAGTTGGTATCAATTTCACCGCGGTAGCCACCAAAAGAATTCACTGAAGTTTTGTAACCAGTAAACTGTTCGCCTAATTGTGCTTTTTTAGTGACACGGTTTAATACACCACCTGTACCACCACGACCAAATAATAACGCATTCGGGCCACGTAAAATTTCTACTTGTTCAATGTTGTATAAAGCACGAAAATATTGGACGTCGTCACGTGCACCATCTATATAGAAATCAGCCGTTGAACGTACACCACGGAAAACAATTGAATCACGGTGACCTTCACCCTGCGATGTATTAACTCCAGGTGTGTAATCAACAATTTGACCAATACTAACAATGTTACGTTCTGTAATATCGTCTGCAGTGAAAATAGATAAACTTTGCGGTACATCAAGAATTTGAGTGGGTGTTTTAATCGCATTAGACTTATTTGCATCTAAATATTGACCGTAAACTTTAATACTTTCAATTTCATCAGATTGATCGTTTGGTGTAGTTTCCGCGTTTGGTGTAGTTTCCGCCGAAGCATTAAAGCTAAGTAACAAAGCTGCTGCTACTGCACTTAATTGTGTACGCATGATAAGTTTATCCTAGGTTATAAATTACTGAAGTGAAAGTTAATAATAATAATTGTCATTAACATCTCAAAAAACGAACGGATTCTATATTAAAAAAAAATATATCGCATAATTATAAAATAACAAATATATCACTTTTATATCACAAAAAATAACAAATTGATCTCGCGTACTGGTTGATATGTAGAACATATACCCATTAACATTTTATCTTATTTCTCTGCCTAAAATATAAAGCACAGCATAGTATTTGTTTACCCGTTATACTGTGCAATAGGCTCATAAGAGAACTGATTAATTCAAATTGAACAGTATTCGTTTAAAAAATTCACAGTAAATTAAGTAACAAAAACCAGCCATATTAAATATTCATTATGACAATACAAAAAAATAGTACCTCAACAACAGTAAGACTGGATAAGTGGCTATGGGCCGCACGCTTTTATAAAACACGCGCTATTGCAAAACAAATGATAGATGGCGGCAAAGTTTTTTACGAAGGACAACGAACTAAGTCAGGTAAAGCGGTCAGCCTCGGTGATACAATTACCATTAGGCAAGGATACGAAGAAAAAAAAGTCATTGTTATTGCCTTAGCAGACAAACGTAAAGATGCTTCTTTTGCTGCAACACTTTATAATGAAACTCAAGAAAGCTTAAACACGCGCGAAAAAAATGCATTGGCACGTAAGCAAGGTATTTTGTTAAGCCCTGCAAGTGATTCTAAACCAGACAAAAAACAACGAAGACAAATAAGACAACTTAAAGAAAGGTTATAATTTCCATGTCACACACTGATGTATTAAATCGCTATTTATTTGATAACAAACACGCTCGTGGCGAACTTGTTCAACTAGAAGATAGTTTTCAGCAAATTATTGCAAACCATAATTATGATGTTGGTGTAAAAGCATTATTAGGTGAATTATTAGCGGCAACCTGTTTATTAACAGCAACGTTAAAATTTGAAGGTGAAATTACGGTACAATTACAAGGTGATGGCCCGGTTGATTACATGGTAATAAATGGTAATGAGCAACAACAAATGCGTGGTATTGCCAAAGTAAAAGAAGTAACACAAGCTGAAGGATTGCTTAACTTAATTGGTAAAGGTGTAATGATCATTACTATTCGTCCTCACTTAGGTGAACCTTATCAAGGTGTTGTCGCATTAGAAAAACCTACATTAGCGGCTTGTTTGGCGGACTACTTTGAAACATCAGACCAAATTCAAACATCAATATGGTTATTTACTGATTTAGCACAAGGTAAAGTTGCCGGTAGCTTAGTGCAGTTATTACCTGATGGTGACAATAAAGAGCAGCAAATTGAAGATTACGAACATTTATGTCAATTAACCAATACCATAAAAGCAGAAGAAGTATTTAGCTTACCGGCACAAGAATTATTGTATCGTTTATATCATCAAGAAGAAGTGAGAGTATTTGATCCACAAACAGTGAGTTATCAATGTTCATGCTCTGAAGAAAAATGTTTAACGGCAATTAGCCAATTTAGCGCCGAAGAGTTAGCTGACATTTTAGCCGAACAAGGCAGTGTTAGTATTACGTGTGATTACTGTGTAACCACCTACTCGTTCAATCAAGAAAAGTTAGCTTCGTTGTTAAACCCTACTAAGCATTAGTGCTTTAACTTTTAGTACGATTAAATTAAGCGTAATTTAATAAATTACGCTTAATTAACGTATGACATAAAAACATCTTAAGACAGTGGTAATAATACCTGTGCAACTAAGCCACCTTCAGTGTGATTTTTTAAAAGAATATGCCCGTTATGGTTATCAACAATACGCTTCACTATCGCTAAGCCCAAACCAGAACCTTCACCACCCCTAGCTGTATCACCTTGGGTAAACGGTTGAAATAATCGCTCAATCTCGTTTTCTGTTATACCCTCACCTTGATCATGTATCTCAATAAATGCATAAGGTTGAGTCACAGTAAAATCTTTTTGCTTTTTAATTACTATATTTTGTAATTTAAGCGGATCAACTTGATAATCAACTATTCCCGTATTAACCGCTATATCTCCGTCACTATAACGTATTGCATTTTGAATTAAATTCACAACAACCCGCTTTATTGCAATATATTTCATTAATATTAAAGGTAATTCGGTATTTGATGAGAATGTAATATTACGACCATGTACTTGTTCAGCATTGACGACTTCACTCACTAATAAATTTAGCTCGAGTAATTCTGCTGCATTCTTATCAGGACGAATATAATCAATAAATTGATCAATAATATCATTCATATCGTCAATGTCATTTTCAATGCCATCTTTTAAAAAGGCATCTTGATCTGACATCATTTCACTGGCTAAACGAATACGAGTTAATGGTGTGCGTAAGTCATGTGAAATACCTTCCATTAATAAATTTCGATCATTTTCAAGTTGTTTAACGCCTTGCGACATTTGATTGAACGCAGCAGTTACTTCTGCAACCTCACTGGTACCTTTTAATTTTAATGGCTTAGGAAACTCGCCTTTACCTACTTGTTCTGCAGCTTTTTGTAAGGCTTTTAAGGGTTGGTTTAATTGTCTAACAAACAACCAAGCGCCAATAACGCTTAAGCTACCCATAACAATGAGCAAAAGCAACAATGGCGATGCACTATGCTCTTCAATACCTGCTAAAGGTATTTTCACCCAAAGATTAGGTGCTTGCGGAGGTCTTATCCAAAATAAATATTCTTCACCTTGTGAAATTCTAACTTCTGCTTCGCCATCTAACAATAGTGACATTTCTTCAGAACGGTGTGGATAAGAAACAGCATCGGCTAACCCTGAATGTAATGCTCTAGCTTGCGTATATACGCCAATGCCCGTTTCGTCATGAAAGGCATGTGCTAGTTCATTATTAATGGACTGATCTTTAATATCAATAAATACAACACGTACTTGCTTAGCAAGTAATTCATTCATTTGTTGAGAGTGAGGCTGAATAACATAAAGCGCGATAGAGACATACGATACGACTTGATTCAATATTAATAACATACTGATCAAGCATATCGTTTGGCCAAAAGCACTACGAGGAAATATTTTCATTAAAACATTCTAATTTTTCAACATAACTAAAGTCATTAAGGCGCTGTTGCTTCAACATTTTGACCATCAGGTACAAAGACATAACCTAAGCCCCACACAGTTTGTAAATAACGTGGCTTAGTTGGGTCTATCTCTAACATTCTACGTAAGCGTGATACCTGTACATCAATGCTTCGCTCTAATGCTGAATAATCACGTCCACGTGCCAAGTTCATTAACTTATCTCGAGAAAGTGGCTCTCTTGGGTGTGTTATTAACGCTTTTAATACGGCAAACTCACCACTAGTCAGTGGCATACTTTCTTCACCTTTACGCATTTCACGCGTTGCTAGGTTTAATTCATATTCACCAAAAGAAATAATATTTTCTTCTAATGAAGGCGCACCTGGCGCTTCTTGTACTCTGCGTCTTAATACCGCATTAATACGTGCTAATAATTCACGCGGATTAAACGGCTTAGGCATATAATCATCAGCCCCAATTTCTAGGCCTAAAATACGATCTACTTCACTGCCCTTAGCCGTCAACATGACGATAGGAATATCATTATTTTGATTGCGTAATCGTTTACAAATAGATAAACCATCTTCGCCTGGTAACATTAAATCAAGTACTAACAAATGAAAGTTTTCTCGTTCAAGTAAACGATTCATTTGTTCTGCATTGGCAACAGTTCGCACATTAAAACCTTGTTCAACTAAGTAGCGCTCAAGTAAGCTACGCAGTCTCATGTCGTCATCAACAACTAATATCTTTTGTGTTTCTTGTCCCATACTTCACCTGTAATGTTCTACATTAATAGTATCAATATATGATAAAAGTATTCAGAAAGAAAAACATATAAACCAAAACATAGCGGCTAATTGTTACAAAGTATGAACTTAATAATATAAGTAGAAGAATTAATAGACTAAAAAGTTTTAAGCAGAGGCTGCTGATTACTCTAAATATTGTATTGTTTGCAGTGTTGTACAAGAAGTTAGGCTTTTCTGACGCTCTTGAAGTGATAATGAGCTAAGAGCAGAGTTTACAGCACTTAATTTTTTTATTTTTTCACTTGCTGGTAAATCAATAAAAGTATCATGAAAACAGCCTTTTAATGCAAAGTTTACCGCTTGATTTGATTTCATATCATTAGTACCCAGACAAGCAACCGTGTTTTCAGCTAATGTATCTCGGCTCATTGTTTTCATTAATTGCTTCATTGTATACGGTACAGGGGAAAAGTTTTTTTCTTGGTTACACGCGAAAAAAATATTAGCGACCATCACTATAGGAATAAGCGCTTGGTGTTGTACTGCAAACTGATCGTTTAGCCATTGCTCATGCTTTGTGTAAGATTGCTCTGATGCTTGCACTGAACATACTAGTTGAAAACATAATACTAAGTTAAACCATACGCTAGCTTTATTATATTGTAATAATATCATCCTATTTTTCTTACCTTTTATTCTATTAAAAATGTATCGTATTAACTGTGTTTAATACGATACATTAAATAAAAAAATAGCCGAAAGTCATATGACTTTCAGCTATTTTATTTCAATGTATTAAAGCAGTATATAACTAACTTTATACCTACTTCATTTATTTTTCTTGAATAATATGAACATCGCGTTGTGGGAAAGGAATAGAAATACCTTCTGCATCAAACGCTATTTTCACTTTTTCAGTTAAACCGAAATATACTGGCCAGTAATCTGCTGAATTTACCCAAGGGCGTACAACTAGGTTAACAGAGCTATCACCATGTTCTGATACAAAAATATCAGCAATAGGATCTTTTAAAATACGCTCATCAGCATCAACAACACTGCGTAAAATTTCTTTTACACGGATTAAATCATCGCTGTAACTTACACCAAACGATAAATCTACACGACGTGTTTTTTCAGCAAAAATGTTTTTAACACAGCCATTTGACAATAATGCATTTGGAATAATTACACGTTGATTATCAAGCGTTAAAATAATTGAGTTGAAGATTTGAATTTCAACGACTGTACCAACAAAACCTTGTGCGTCAATCACATCACCTGCTTTAAATGGCTTGAATAATAAAATTAATATACCACCAGCAAAGTTAGCTAAGCTACCTTGTAATGCCAAACCTACCGCTAAGCCTGCAGCACCTAACATAGCAATTAATGATGCGGTTTCAATACCAATCATTGACGCTACAATGACAATAAGAATTGCTTTTAAAATAACGCTAAAAATACTGACCAAGAAGCTTTTTAAAGTCACTTCTACTTTACGTTTATCCAGTGCTTTTTCTACAAGTGACATTATACGTTTAATAAACCATTGACCTACGATCCAAACAACTATGGCAAGTATTAAACTGGTGGCAAAATGCACACTATTTTCTAATACTAGCTGTACATAATGATCTAATTTATCAACAGTGCCGTTAACCACTGATGTTGCTGTCTCGATACCTTCAGATACCGAGTTAGTTTCTTCTTGAGCCATTATTTCTCCTTAAATAGCTTTAATAATTAATGTATTCATATACATAAAAATCTATCATGTATGAATACACAATAGATTATAGATAATAATGGTATTACGCAACTAGCCAATTATTAAACGGTCAAACATTCATTGTTAAATATTAACAAATTGTGAGTTTCAGTCCTAACACACCAAGAAAATCATTTTCTTGTAATAGTTCATCTTTAATTAACGAATGTTGATTTAACCAGTCAGTTGAAATATTTAATCGTAATTCGTTACTGTTAATTGATACCTTAAAAGGTGGCAATATATCATCATGCCTTCTTCGACACAGTAATACTGATAAACGTAAAATGACTAATAACGATACTGCTTTTTCATAACTCACCGCTGCTTGTTCTTTCAAAGCTATGACATCAATATCCGCTTTGTAATTTTTAACTAAAGCAACCACAAGTTGCCTGTCAGCTTGGTCAAAACCTGGAAACTCAGCATGTTGTAAAATATAAGCACCATGCTTTTGATGATACTTGTATGCGAGTAACAAGCCTATTTCATGTAATGCACACGCGGTCATTAATAATTGATAACTATTATCTCGCGATAAATTCCAGTCATCGGCAAGTAAATCAAACAGTAAATCCATTTGTACAGCAATGCGCAAGCTGTGCTGTTGATCAATATGAAAACGCTCAGCTAGAGAATGAATAGTACGCTGCCTAATCATTTGGTTTTTCATATTAGGTAACATTTCATACAATAAACCTTCTCGTAGTGCTCCACTAGAAAGTTGTAATTGATCAATGTCAAAAGATTCAAATAACGCAATTAAAATAGCAACACCACTAGCAATAACGGGTTTTCTTTCAATTGCTAAGCCTTTTACATGAATGTCGGCAATCGTATGACATGACATCAATTCTTGTTGAAATTGATGTAAAAAAGATAACGTAATAATCGCAGGTTTTTGACGAGCCATTAATACTTCAGACAATGCTTGCATTGTACCAGAGCCACCTAAAACAGATTGCCAACCAATTGCTTTATAGCTTTCTACTTCAGGAGCCAACATAGCTTTAGCGGCAGTAATAGCTTGATGGAAGTTTGATTGGTTTAATAAACCGTCAGAGAAATGTGCTTGATTAAATGTGACACAGCCTAAGTTTAAGCTTTGTACTTTTTTGGCGTTAAACTCTTCACCAACAACAAGCTCAGTACTAGCACCGCCAATATCAAGTACTAAACGCTTTCCTTCAGAGTTACTCGTATGAGCAACACCTAAATAAATGGTTTCGGCTTCTTGAATACCAGAAAGTAGCTGAACTTTACGCTGTAAAATAAGTTCAGCTCGAGCTAAAAAGTCATCAGCATTTTTTGCAATACGTAATGTAGCGGTAGCAACCACTTTAATATTAGCAACAGGAATGTCATGTAAACGTTCAGTGAAAAAACTTAAGCATTCTAAACCACGCTGAATTGCTTCTTCACTTAAGACGTTTTCGTTGTCTAGTCCTGACGCTAACCTTACTTTACGCTTCACCTTATCTACCGTTTGCACACTATCAGCGAGTAAACGAGTAATAAGCATATGAAAGCTATTTGAGCCTAAATCAATAACCGCATATAAAGGTGATGCTGCCATGCCTGATTATTTCCTATAAGGTTTGGTTGTTCTACCTCGAGACTGGCCATTTCTAGGGTGTTTATGGCGGCGTTGACGAGGCTTAGGTTTAGGTAAATCAGTTAATAATGAATCACGATCATATTTACTTACCGGTAAGCTATGTTCAATATACGTTTCAACCGCAGATAAGTTGAATACATATTCTTCACAAGCAAAACTAATAGCATGACCTGTTTCACCAGCACGACCAGTTCGGCCAATACGGTGGACATAATCTTCACAGTCGTCGGGTAAATCATAGTTAAAAACATGCGTTACACTAGGAATATGTAAACCACGAGCAGCAACATCAGTTGCAACTAAAATATCAATCGTACCTGAAGTAAAGCCTTCTAATATTTTTAAACGTTTCTTTTGAGCGACATCACCCGTTAATAACCCTACACGAATGCCATCAGCTTCTAGATGTGCGTGTACATTTTCACAACTGTGTTTAGTGTTTGCAAAAATAATCGCCTTATCAGGCCATTCTTCTTCTATTAGTGTTTGTAGTAATACCATTTTATCTTCATTTGACGGATGAAATAGTTCTTCACTAATACGTAGGTTTGTTTTTTGTTCTGGTGCGACTTCAACACTTTCAGGATCATTCATATGATCAAATGCTAATTCTTTAACTCGAAAAGATAAGGTTGCTGAAAACAACATACTTAAACGTTTCGTCGCAGGAGGCATTTTATTAAACATATAACGAATATCTTTAATAAAACCTAAATCAAACATGCGATCAGCTTCATCAAGCACAATGACTTCAATTTCACTTAAGCGATACACGCCTTGTTTCAAGTAATCAATTAAACGGCCACATGTGCCAATTAAAATATCAACACCTTGCGTTAGTTCTTCACGTTGGCTTTCATAGCCTTCGCCGCCGTACACTACGCCTAAACGTAAGCCGGTACTTTTTGCCATTTCTAAAGCGTCACGGTGAATTTGAATTGCAAGTTCTCGTGTAGGCGCCATAATTAATGCGCGTGGCTGGTTATGACTTGTTTTAGGTTGTTGTAATAAATGATGGAAAGTCGCCGCTAAAAAAGCAATAGTTTTACCTTCACCGGTTTGTGCTTGGCCGGCAATATCTTTACCTTGAATTAAAATAGGTAAAGACTTCGCTTGAATAGAGGTACAATGATGAAAGCCCATAGCATGCAGCCCAGTAACAACACTAGGCGCTAAATTTAGCTTGGCAAATTCTGTTTCTGTTAAATGTGTTTTTTTCATAACACTAGCTTAACATCTAAACGCATTAATAAAAATTAATATATTAGTGCTGTTGATCTTTAAAAATGACATCGGCGTACACATATCTCTTGTAAGTCATGATTATAGTTTAATAACGTAATTAAGCGCCCGCATTCATATTAAAGCGACTACGATATCGAATTTAATATTCGCCGTATGAAATTATAAAAACGTATACGGGTCTTATTAGCCATAGAGTAAATATTGTTTTTAATAACTTTAGAATTTTAATTAACAAAAGAGTTATATACAGCTAATAGAATGTTTAATTTTATGACGTTATAATCAATTTAAAGTTAATCAATATTATAAGATCATTCATTTTATAGTATTGATTAATACAATTTATATTTTTAGTGTGAACTACCTAAGAGCTACGGAGATACAAAATGAGCGATAAAATAATTCAGTTAACAGATGATAGTTTTGATAGTGATGTAATTAATGCGTCTGGTCCTGTTCTTGTTGATTTCTGGGCTGAATGGTGTGGCCCTTGTAAAATGATCGCTCCAATTCTTAATGAAGCTGCTGAAGAATATGCAGGTAAAGTTGTTATTGGCAAACTAAACATTGACCAAAACACATTAACACCACCTAAATATGGTATTCGTGGTATTCCAACGTTATTATTATTTAAAGACGGTGCTATTGTTGATACCAAAGTAGGCGCATTATCTAAAACACAATTAAATGAGTTTTTAGAAAAAAACTTATAGTATTTGTTTAAGGTTAACCCCCATTGTTAGCCTTTATTTAAAGCAATATCTTGATACAGTAGATATTGCTTTAAATAATGATGAAAATTTTACACATATCCTTTACCAATTAAATATTTAATGCTAACTTAAGTGTTCAAAGAATATTTCTTTCGTTATACCCTATTCTAAAAACTTTTGACTAACGTCAACCACTACCTATTCAATGTACATATAAGAATACTCAACTATGAATCTTACCGAACTTAAAGAAAAATCTATTAATGAATTAGTTGCTCTAGCTGAATCAATGAAACTTGAACACCTTGCAAGACATCGTAAACAAGACATTATTTTCGCTATATTAAAAGCACACGCAAAAAGCGGAGAAGATATTTTTGGTGGTGGTGCATTAGAAATATTACAAGACGGCTTCGGCTTCCTTCGTTCAGCAGATTCATCTTACTTAGCAGGCCCTGATGATATATACGTATCACCTAGCCAAATTCGTCGATTTAGCATGCGTACTGGCGATACAATACACGGTAAAATTCGTCCACCTAAAGACGGTGAACGTTACTTTGCATTATTAAAAGTTGCTGAAGTTAACTTTGACCGCCCAGAAAACTCTCGTAATAAAATTTTATTTGAAAACTTAACACCTATCCATCCGAACGAACGTTTAGCAATGGAACGTGGTAATGGTTCAACTGAAGATATTACCGCTCGTGTATTAGATTTAGCTTCACCTATTGGTAAAGGCCAACGTGGTTTAATTGTTGCTCCACCAAAAGCGGGTAAAACACTTTTATTACAAAATATTGCTCAAAGTATTGCTCATAATCACCCTGACGCAGAATTAATGGTACTACTTATTGATGAACGTCCAGAAGAAGTAACAGAGATGCAACGCCTAGTAAAAGGTGAAGTAGTTGCTTCAACATTTGATGAGCCAGCAAGTCGCCATGTACAAGTGGCTGAAATGGTCATTGAAAAAGCAAAACGTTTAGTTGAACACAAAAAAGATGTCGTCATTTTACTTGATTCAATTACCCGTTTAGCTCGTGCTTACAATACCGTTATTCCATCATCGGGTAAAATATTAACAGGTGGTGTTGACGCAAACGCATTACACCGTCCAAAACGTTTCTTTGGTGCTGCTCGTAACATTGAACAAGGTGGTAGTTTAACCATTATTGCAACCGCACTTGTTGATACTGGTTCAAAAATGGACGAGGTTATTTACGAAGAGTTTAAAGGTACCGGTAACATGGAATTACACCTTTCTCGTAAAGTTGCTGAAAAACGTGTTTTCCCTGCTATTCATATTAACCGCAGTGGTACTCGTCGTGAAGAGTTATTAACTAAGACTGACGAACTACAAAAAATGTGGATTTTACGTAAGATCGTTCATGAAATGGGCGAAATTGACGCAATGGAATTCTTAATTGATAAGTTAGCAATGACTAAAACCAATAATGAATTTTTTGATTCAATGAAGCGTAAATAACGTAAAAGCACAGTGAAACTTGATGAAAACCAGCCTAGTGCTGGTTTTTTTATACTTAATTTTTAACTACGACTCATCAATAGTCGCTAATTTTTCTTGAGCATTAACCATGCTTGATTGTAATCGGGTAAATGTTTATTAGCTTGATAGTAATCAGACCACCCTTGATAACTACCTACTAACAAATCGAGCTGAAACAAGTTGTTATCAAATGCTCCTCCTTGATCCGCTAAAACGCCTAAGCGGGCAAAACCTTTTGGGTTGTCTGTGCTTGTAACCTCAGTAACATTTGATAATTCATCAATGTTAGCCACTAAAAACAATTGCCCTAAACCTAACTGTTTTACATTACCTGCAAAACTTACCTGTGGTTTAAGTGCAATCTTATTCTCTATCGTTTCTCCGTACCCTAAAATGCTAGGTACTTCAGCAAAATACCAGTAACGGGCTTGCTCTCTTTTGCCTAATGCATAATCATACGAAATACCGTTATTGCGATGCACATTAAAATAGCGTACATGGTTATTAATCGTTAGTACGCCCGTGCCTTGCAACAACACATCATGCAATGCTTCTTCTGTTATCCACACTAACGGTTTCGCTAAATTATGATTAATTAAAGCCCCGTTTATTATTGCTTGGCGTGTATATTTAAACCGTGTTAAATCTGCTTTTTTTACTAATGCTTCAGCTTTCGTTAAACCCTCTTCATCAGTAGGTAAGGCATATAACGCTTGATTATATTTCTGTGTTCTTGTTTCACTACCTTGAATTAACTTTGTATAGTATTTCGTTAAAAATATTTGCTTGTTCGGAATGCCCGTTAGCATTTGTGCTTTACGATCATTCTTACTTTTATCGGCAATGTTATTAGCTGTTTGTTTATCTGGGTACCAACGATAAAAATCAAAATTCTGTAATAAAAAATCAACATCCGATAGGCGCTGAGCTTTTCCTAACTTGAAATCGTGATTGAAAGTATCACAGATAAACGTAAGGCTTTCTTTAATGCGCTTAGTATTGCTAAAAGGCAAAAGTGCTTGCTTAGTTTCAACATTAATCGTGTTACCGCCATGTACGGCAAAACTATCATTCGAATTAGCATAAATATAATTTAATGTATTTTTAGCAACACTACATAACGCTTCATAGTCAATTTGAGTAAAGTCGATTGTCTTTAGTAATGCGCTTAACTCATTATGCTTTAATACAGTAACATCAGATGACGCTAAATCTATTGTTGGGTTCTCTAGTACAAAGTTAGCAGTAGCGGTAGGTTCATTCGCTAAGCTGACTTTAAAAAACAAACTGAAAAATAAACAAAAACCATAACCTAGAAAAAACTTCATTAAAATAAAACTCATCACTGCCACCAAAAAGAGAGCCAATAATATAACATGTCATTCATCATAGTCTTGGTATAATGTGATAAAAAAATACTATAGCTACAGTAAATAGCCTGTATTGTATTTCGTCTATTGGAGCTCTTATTTGTGACGACCCTAACAGCCAAGCAAACATTAATTTTATGTGGTTACCGTATAGTGTTTGTTTTATTAGCACCGATTATTTTGCTTTTATTATTGTGGCGTTCAAAAAGTAACAAAGCTTATCGAGCACGTTTATTAGAACGTTTTGGGTTATTTAATCAAAGCTTTAAAAAACACGGTATCGTAATTCATGCCGCTAGCGTAGGCGAAGTATTTGCGTTAAAAGTATTAGTTGAACAGTTATTAGTTCAATACCCTACTACCCCTATTACGTTTACCACTTTTACACCAACAGGGTCAGAGCAAGTCACTAAATTATTTGGTGATAAAGTGCAGCATTGTTACTTGCCGTTAGATTTTATTTTTTCAACTGCATTGTTTTTAAAAGCATTACAGCCAAAGTTAATGGTTTTTATGGAAACCGAACTGTGGCCAAACTTAGTGCATCAAGCGAAACAAAAAAACATTCAATTATTGTTAATTAATGGTCGGTTATCGGCTTCATCAATGAAATCTTATTCAAAAATTAACGCATTGATAGCACCTTGTTTACAACAGTTTGATCGTATATTGACGCAAAGCCAAGAAAACCAACAAAACTTTTTAACCCTAGGAGCAAAAGAAAGCTCTTGTGAGGTATCGGGTAATTTAAAATACGATATGACAATGAGCAACAGTATTACCGATACCATGACAACGTTAAGCACTTTTTTACCGACAGATAAAAAGTTATGGGTGATGGCAAGTACACATCAAGGTGATGAAGATATCGCGTTAGCCACATTTAACCTATTAAGTAAGCGTTTTCCTGAGCTGTTACTGGTGATTGTTCCTCGCCACCCAGAACGTTTTTCTGATGTCACTAAACTTGCTAAACAAACAGGCTTTACCACCCAAAACCGCAGCAGTAATCATGCTGTTGAAGCTAACTGCCAAGTTTGGATACTAGACACATTAGGTGAATTAATGGCGCTATACGGCTTAGCTGACTTTATTACCATAGGCGGAAGCTTTAGTGAGATTGGTGGTCATAACCCATTAGAGCCAGCTTGGTTTAAAAAACCGATTATTGTTGGCCCGAACATGAAAAACTTCAATGACATTATGCAACAAATGCTTAACAGCCAAAGCCTTATTCAATTAGAAGCGAATAATGACATTAACCAACAGCTATGTACCGTGTTAACTGATTGGTTGTCTCAAGAAGGTGAAAATATAACAACCACGTTAGGTAATAACGCTTTCGATGTAGTGAAAAGTAATCAAGGTGCAGTACAGTTTACTTTAACGAAAATTCATCATTTATTGAACAAGGTTTAATGTCAGTCATTGATAACATACAGATTAGTAAGTTATTGTTTTTTTATATTTTTTTTACTTTTTTATATTTTTTTTACTTTATTTGATATTCATGCATTCTTACGGCGTTAATTTTTTCAATAACGTCTTCAATGGTGATTTGCTGCATTAAATTATCACCTTTTGCACGAATTCCCCATTTTAATTCAGACGATGATTTACCTTGTTGTTGTAAAATAGACGCTTCGTAATAGTTAACTACGTATTGCTGATATAAATAAGGACCTGTTCGCTTAGGGTTGCTATGTGCATACAAACCAATAGCAGGAGTACCAACAGCAACCGCCATATGAACAGCGCCTGTATCAGGAGCTAGCACCATATCTGCTGACTTAATAAGTGCTAATACTTGTTTTAATGATGTTTTTCCTACCAAATTTAATAATGTACTTTGGCTTTTATCTTCTATTTGCTGAGCTAGCTCAACTTCTACAGGTGTAGGGCTACCCGATAAAACAACGTAATACCCTAATGAACTTAAATAATCTGCCGCTTTTGCATAACCTTCACTATGCCAATTACGCTCGGGTTTACTTGCTGCAGGGCAAAGCAATGCAATAGGTTTATTACTATTAACTAATTTAGCCGTAGAAGAAATATCATCGTCAGCTATTGGCATAGTCCATAAAGGTTGAATACTTAGCCCTGAAGGACCTGATACTGACGAGCTTAGTGCCTCGTTTAACGTAGGGATACCTAATCGCTCTGCGAAAGCCATAAAGCCTTCAAGTACATGCGGCTCTTGCTGTGCAGTTACTTTTTGATTAGTAAACAACCACTGACCTTCAATTGCGCGTTTTTTATCGAAACCTATTTTTACTTTCGCAGGAATACATAAACTAGCAATGCTCGCGCGTAATGCAACTTGCATATGCAGTAATACATCAAACTTACGCCCTTTCATTTTATCTCGTAAATCAGTATAACCAGAAATTCCTGCACGTTTATCAAAAATAACAAACTCGACATTTGGCAAATCAGCTAACAAGTTAGCTTCTACTTTACCAATGACCCATGTAATTTTGATATCAGGAAAGCTACGTTGAATATGTTGAACAAGCGCAACCGCATGACATACGTCACCCAGTGCAGATAAACGTAATAAACATAAACTTTTTGGTTGAGATATTTGACCTGGCATTAAGGAATCACCACAATATAGGCTGACAGTGAACAAACACAATAGCAGTTAGTTGAATAAGGCATATTATCTTGAACTCAAACAGGTTTGTAAAACCCAATAACGATAAAAGCAATGAAAAAAGCAATGAAAGTGTTGTTGAACTGACCTTTCAAGAAAAAAACACCTATTGTGTATACACCCAACACTTGCCTAGCCCATTTCACACTAACATGCTAACAGCAGAATACTGGCAACAACAAAATGCAATAACAGGCACTGCACAAGGTAGAGGTACAACTTACTTTATTCAGCATCAAGATCATCAATGGGTATTACGCCATTATTATCGTGGAGGCTTAATTGGTAAATTAATTAACGACAGTTATTGGTTTACCGGGTTAGAAAACACTCGTGCGGCAAAAGAGTTTTCATTACTTAAAACGCTACAACAACTTAATTTACCCGCGCCAAAGCCAGTGGCTTATCAAGTCACAAAAAAAGGGCTACTTTATAGTGCTGACTTGCTTTCTTCGCGTATTGAAAACGCACAAGACTTAGTCGCTATTTTACAAGAAAAACCATTAAATAAAGAGGTATGGTTTAATATTGGGAAAATGATCCAAGCATTCCATGCCAATGGCATTTATCATCACGACTTAAATAGTCACAACATTTTATTGGATAACGCATTAAAACCATGGTTGATTGATTTTGATCGCGGCGAACAAAAAACAATAAACGTGCAATGGCAACAAGCTAACATGTCACGTTTATTACGTTCATTTAATAAAGAAAAACAAAAGCTTGCCCAATTTCATTGGCATGAAAGTGATTGGCAAGCATTATTAGCAGGTTATCAATCTAATGATAATACTGCTTCATAGCGTTTCTGGTACATATCGCGTGCTTTAATAAACTCGTCACGCCCTTCTTGCGTTGTATATGGTTTAAGAATCACTAAAATCTTTAACACACCTTCATAAAATACTGAGGCATCGATTTTTACATTCACACGCTGAGATTGATAAAAGCTTAACCAAAAGGTATTCACTAAACGTAAAATACTCACTAAGTCTGCAAGCTCATCGTCAGCAAAGTTAATCATACTTTCATCACGTAATGCTAATAACATTTGCGATAAACGTTCACTGATCGCTTCTTGCACTTCTACATATCTAGTACGTAAATCAGGGTTTTTACCCAACAACACCGGTAAACTTGCATAAAAGAAATGAAACTTAGACATGGCTTGAAATACAGTGTCCATGTACGAAATGATAATATCTAACGCTTTATCTTCAACAGAAACAGTAGGAAAACTATCAAGTAATAACTTACGCGCATACTCTTCATAAATACAAAAAATAATGTCTTCTTTATTACGAAAATGATAATACAAATTACCTGGACTAATTTCCAAGTGAGATGCGATGTGATTAGTGGTCACATTCCTTTCGCCTTGCTCATTAAATAACTCAATACTGGCATGTATTATTTTGTCACGAGTTTTCATTCTATTTAATTATCCTTACTACACTTAGCTGGCACTATCATACTATCAATAATTGCATGACTTAAAGCATTTTTGAGTAAATACTTTAAGTCTTTACTCATCAAGCAAAGAAGAACTTTGAAAATAATCGCATAGGCGCATACAATATGCATAATTATTTATTTCTCTAAGCAAGACAGTACTATGACAATAACGGCAATTTACCCTGGCACATTTGATCCTGTAACAAATGGCCATAGCGATATTATTCAACGCGCAAGTAAATTATTTGAGCATGTTATTGTTGGCATTGCTGCCAGTCCAAGTAAAAAACCGAAATTCAGCTTACACGAACGAATTGCCTTATTAGAAAAAGTGACTGAAGATTTACCCAACGTGACAGTGGTTGGTTTTGATAGTTTATTAGCACATTTTGCTCAAGAGCATAACGCCAATGTACTTATTCGTGGGTTAAGAACCGCGTCAGATTTTGAATATGAATTTCAATTGGCTAGCATGAACAGACAAATACACAGTGAATTAGAAACTATTTTTATGACACCGACAGAAAAAACAGCATTTATATCATCAACCTTAGTAAAAGAAATTGCCTTACATGGCGGAGACATAAGCCAGTTTGTACACGAAGAAGTTAAGCATGCACTTGATGAGAAAACAGCATAATATATTTAATAGTTACTGAGTGTAAGCTGATTAGCTCATTAACTATTCCAAGGCATTTTTGTTAATAAAACACCAATAACATTCACTTTAGCTACCTTAAAAACACACCAATTTAACACTGTAAATATTGATAAAACTGAAAAAAACCAGTTAATAATAAAGCCTAGTATTGCGCCAATAATAAACAATAATACAGACACAATCACTATTTGATGTTGTAGTGATAAGCCTATGTTTTTTCCTTTTATCGCTTTTAAGCCATTGGCTTTTAGCGCATTTAAGCCACCTTCAATCACTACAATATGGTGATATTCTAATGCAGTTAATTTTTTCACCGCAGCATCAGCGCGAATTCCACGTTGGCATAACAAGTAAACTTTTTCATTTTTATCAACATGACTAACAGCTGAGAGCTTTTGCTCAAATGCATTAGGCGTTATATCTTGTAAAGGTAAAAAGAGACTGTCAGCAAGATATTCACCTCGGGTTTCAATGGGCGTTCTTACATCCACAATAATTAGTGGCTCATCTTTATAAAGAGAAGTAAATTCTTGCGAGGAAATTCGGCTTACTTGCATAATACACTCCGTAAAAATAAATTTTTGACATAAAAAAACCGGCTATTAACCGGTTTTTCATTAATACGACTTAATCAGTGTATTTTAGCATTAAGCTTATGCAAAGTGCTTTTCTAGTTCTTCGCTACCACCAATGTGTTGACCACCAATAAAGATTTGTGGCACTGTCGATTGGTTACTTACAGCACGTAAACTTACTGTTGTTGCATCTTTACCTAAAACAACTTCTTCAAACGCTAAACCTTTTTCTGTTAATAACGCTTTTGCTTTAGAGCAGAAAGGACAACCAGGCTTAGAGAATACAGTAATTGATTCTTGTAGCTTATGGTCAGGTGCAATGTAGTTTAACATTGTATCTGCGTCTGAAACTTCAAACGGGTCACCTGGTACATCTTCTTCAATAAACATTTTCTCTACAACACCGTTTTTAACTAACATGCTGTAGCGCCATGAACGCTTACCAAAACCAATATCGTTTTTACTAACTAACATGCCCATGCCGTCAGTAAAGTCACCGTTACCGTCTGGAATCACAGTAATGTTTTCTGCGTCTTGGTCTTCTTTCCAAGCATTCATTACAAAGGTATCATTTACAGATACACATACCACATCATCAACACCGTATTGTGCAAATACTGATGTTAGTTCGTTGTAACGAGGTAAGTGACTTGACGAACATGTTGGTGTGAATGCACCTGGTAAACTAAATACAATTACCGTTTTGTTATCAAATAATTCACTTGTTGATACGTCTACCCATGCATCACCTTGACGTGTTGGGAACGTAACTGCTGGTATGTTTTGACCTTCTTTTGAATTCAACATAATTTGACCTTTCTATTCATTGTAATGATTTATAAAATATTATTTTAAAAGCGTTCGTTTTTATATTTCGAGGTGCTCTTAAAAACTTGAGTTCATTATTGACGACTTTATCAATTTAGTAAAACTGATTAAAACTATCAATTCAATCTAAAAAACAGATTAAAGTGCTTTTTAGATTATTTATCTAACTATATCAGTATCTTATAATTTATCTATTAAACTTTTAATAAACAATTAATTTTTTTGACATTGCTTGCAATACACCGAACTTCTATTTGATTGCCTTATTTCAGTCAATGTAGTTTGGCACACAATACAACCTTCACCCGCTCTACCATAAACATTTAACGATTGTGCAAAATACCCAGGTTTACCATCAGATTGTGTGAAGTCTTTAAGCGTTGTACCGCCTTGTGTAATGGCTGCTGCAAGCACAGCTTTAATCGTATCGGTTAATACATTTAATCGGCGCTTACTTATTGTTCCTGCCAATGCCGTAGGTCGAATACCTGATAAAAACAGGGCTTCATTCGCATAAATGTTCCCAACACCAACCACTACAGGGTTATTCATAATAAAGTTTTTGATCGGTGTTTTACGACCTTTTGCTTTTTCAAACAAGTAATCATGACAAAAGTCATCAGTTAAAGGTTCAGGCCCAAGTTTACTTAATATACCTTGTTCATCTTTATGATCAGGTAACCATAACACTGCGCCAAAACGACGAGGATCATTCAAACGTAAAATGGCGCCATTGCTAAAAACTAAATCAAAGTGATCATGTTTAATCACTGCAACCTCTTCATTCACTACACGTATTGTGCCTGACATTCCTAAATGAATAAGTAAGCTGCCGGTAGAAAATTTTAAAATTAAATATTTTGAACGTCTTTCAACCGCTAATACAGTCAAGTTAGTCAACGTTAAAACACTTTCAGGAATAGGCCAACGCAACTGCCAAAACCGTACAATAACATCAGCCACTGTTTGATTAATTACATGGGGGGTAATCCCTAAACGACATACTTCTACTTCAGGTAACTCAGGCATTAAATAATTACTTCTTTTGGCGCTAATTGATAAAAAAGAGCTTTAGGTAAGCGTAACCATTGCTCTGTACTTTGTTTAAAAATAATAAGCTGTTCATCATGAAGTGCAAGCAAGAAATATTCGTTTTCTGACTGGCCTGCCAGTAATAAAGACACAATGATGGCTTGGCTTTTATCCAAATTTTCAGGAGGCTCTATTAATTCAGCAGCGGTAGTGTGCCAAACTTGCATCATGGCATTTAACGGTTGTGCTTCAATAACGGCAGGTATTGCTCGCCATGTTTGACCAATACGTTCAATATGCGTTTGCTGATTAATCGTTAATGATAATATCACGCCATATTCAGGTACTAACGTTAATTGCTCTTGTGCAGAGTTATCGACCATTGGCTTCGAATTTTTTTGTGTGGCATTAATTAATAGAATAAAGCCCAGCACGGAAAAAATAATAACATTGTTCCAGCCAGTACGAGAGAATTTGATCATTGGTTGCCTTCCTAAAACATAACGCCTTTATCATAGAGGTTTTTTAGGCAATAAAAAACCCAGCAATAGCTGGGTTTTTGAAGTTTGAAATAAAGAACTACTTAATTTTAGCTTCTTTATAAATCACGTGTTGACGGATTCTTGGGTCAAACTTTTTAATTTCCATTTTTTCAGGCATAGTTTTTTTATTTTTATCTGTAGTATAAAAATGACCAGTGCCTGCACTAGAAACTAAACGAATTTTATCACGCATGATGATTCCTTAGATTTTTTCGCCACGGGCACGAATGTCAGTTAATACTGCATCGATGCCTTTTTTATCGATAATACGCATACCTTTCGGTGTTAAACGTAATTTAACGAAACGGTTTTCGCTCTCAACCCAAAAACGGTGAGATTGAAGGTTTGGTAAAAAACGACGACGAGTCGCGTTTCTTGCGTGAGAACGATTGTTCCCAACAACTGGTTTCTTGCCTGTAACTTGGCAAATTCTAGACATGTGAGTCACTCCAAAAAAAAAATTTCAGCTCGAGCTATTTCCCAAGGCCGTCGCCGCGGGATCCTGAAAAAGGTGGCATATTATAGTGAAACTAAGCGTTTATTGCCAGCCTTTATCTGATTAAAGTATAAAAACGA
>JALZUE010000213.1 GCA_023301705.1 Alteromonadaceae bacterium
ATGTTAACTTAAGATTTTAACTATCAATTCGATAACTAAACATCTTAAAACACGCTTCTCAGGTCTTCCTGAAGAAGTGGAGCGCATTTTAGAGACTTTTCAAAATGGATCAACCTTTATTTGCATTTTATTTAAAATAAATGATCGTTCGATTGAATTTACTACATTTCGTATTTTTAAACGGCTAATAGTGCTTAATTAATGTGATCAACGTTTGAAATATCCATTAAAGCAACTAAACTTAGATCCTATTAATACAAAAGTTTTGTATTAATAGGCATTACGTAATACTTTTAGTTAATAGATACTATTAATACGTTTAAAGTAGTAATTAGTATGACTCTCAATTAATGTAGCTTTTAATATGGTATTTCAATGTTTTATATGAGTATCTATATTCACTTATATGTTGCACATTCATAAAAGCTCGGTAACATAGAATCGTCATTAGTAATGACGCATAAACAATAATAAAATAATTAGGTTATAAAATATGAATTCTCCTCAACTACCCAAAATTCTGATACTTTCTGCACTCCTAGCAGCGATCAGTTTCGCTTTAACTGCGACTGTTATTCCATTAACTTCATTCTCTGTCGCTATCATTGTATTTATTGCTTCATTTGTAATTGCTAATTCTCTTAGCATTTCGTCTGAATCAATTACTGATAGCAATAGCGATCGAAATAGTGAAAGTAATGACGATACTAACGTTGATTTAAAAACTTTATACGTAGGTAACTTACCTTACCGCGCAAACGAAATGGCAATACGCGAACTCTTTTCAGCTCACGGTACAGTTCATTCAGTTAGATTAATGAAAGATAAGCACACGGGTAAACGTCGTGGCTTTGGTTTCGTTGAAATTTCAGCTGCTGATGCTGACACTGCAATTAGTGCATTAAATGATGAAGAATTTCAACAACGTACTTTAAAAGTTAGAGAAGCTAAAGAACGTCCTGAAAAAACACCAGTAGACGCATAATATTAGACATGTATTGTTTATACATAAATTAAAGCTAGACAATTACGTATCTCACGCTAATATCTGCGCACTTTTAGTTTATTCCTTGTATAGGTAATACATGTTTAGTCATATTGATCCCAACGTTTACGATCAACAGCTTATTGAAAAACAACATTCAATGGCTGTTTTATTTGATGAATTTAATGGCCCTGAGTTTGAATTATACAAATCTGAGCCATTAAATTATCGTCAACGTGCTGAATTTCGTATATGGCATGAAGGTGATGATCTTTTTTATATAATGTTCAATAGTGAAACAAAGAAGAAGTTTCGCGTTGATCAATTCCCTGTCGCAAGTATTCTTATTAATAAAGCAATGTCTGCTTTAATAGATCATGTTCAAGATAAACCACTTCTAAGAGAACGTTTATTCCAAGTTGACTTCCTTACATCGCTTAGCGGTGAATTACTTGTTAGTTTGTTATACCACAAACAACTTAATGATGAATGGCAAGTACAAGCACAAGAATTAAAAACCTTTCTTAATACTATTGCCCCTAGTGACATTATTGGTAGAGCCCGTAAACAAAAAGTACTTTTAGGTAACGATTTTATTACTGAAAAACTAACCGTAGGTGAAAATACATACATTTATCAACAAGTTGAGAACAGCTTTACGCAGCCAAATGCGAAAGTAAACGAACAAATGTTGTTATGGGCACAACAAGTTACTGCAGGTATCAAAGGTGATTTAATTGAATTGTATTGTGGTAACGGTAACTTTAGTATTGCTCTTGCACAAAACTTTGATCGTGTACTCGGTACAGAAATATCAAAAACATCGGTCAACTCTGCTCAAACCAACATTCAAGCGAACAATATGAAAAACATTGATATTGTACGTATGTCGAGTGAAGAGTTTAGCCAAGCTATGAATGGAGAAAGAGCATTTCGACGTTTAGCTGATTTCGATTTAACTGCGTATAACTATGATACAGTGTTAGTTGATCCACCGAGAGCAGGTCTTGATCCTGCTAGCGAAGAGCTTGTCAGTAGGTTTGAGCGTATTGTCTACATTTCTTGTAATCCAGAAACGCTTAAAGATAATTTAAAACAATTAACTAAAACGCATACTATTGAAAAATTTGCCCTCTTCGATCAATTTCCTTACACCCACCACATAGAAACAGGTGTTTATTTAACGCGTAAATGACATCCTGAGATTGTATTTAATGGTGTAAAGAACGTGATCCAAATTCAGCAGCTCCTCTAGCAATAAACCGTAGCTGCTGAATTGTATTCGCTAGTAGCTGCTCTTGTTCAAGCTTTTTCATATCAAGTGCATCAGCACCTGCATTGAATACAATAGTTACGGCGGCATTGGCTTGTAAATACGCAATATTGGCCTCTAGCTGATTAGCTTTTTGTAAATAATCAGCCAACTCAAGTGTAAAATAGTGAATTTCTCGATTAACAGCAGCTCTAAAATCAGCTGAAGTACCAGAACGCTCCCTTAACAATAAACGAAAAATATTTGCGTTGTCTTCAATAAACTCCATAAAAGTTTGCACTGAAATTTTAATAACGGATCCACCTTTTGCAATTCGTTGCCTTGCTTGACGCATTAATTGTCTTAACGTTAAGCCAGCTTCATCGACTAATGTTAAACCTAATTCATCCATATCAGAAAAATGTCGATAAAATGAAGTTGGCGCTAAGCCAGCTTCTTTTGAAACTTCTCGTAAGCTCAAGCTAGAAAAACTTCTTTCTGCACTTAATTGACCTAATGCAGCATCAATCAGTTGACGACGAGTTTTTTCTTTTTGTTGTGCTCTAATTCCGCTCATGCTTTTAACCGTTCTCTTTACTTAATACAATTAAATAGCTAGGGATAATAAGAAACTTAATAGCCATTCAATAAGAGTTAAACATACTTCGTTACGTTAAATAATGTAATGAAAGCTTGACTGATGATCCATCACAGTTAAAATAGCGTACACCTGTACACTGAAAATATCTATTATTTATTTTTTTATATGTTCTATTATTTAATAATTATGATTGGAAGTAGAAAAGAATCTTATGTCAAATAAACCCAAAATATTATGGCTAAACGTTAGTGTGTTTGCCGTTACTTTTTTAGTCGCTCTAATTGCTGTTCCTTACCGTGCTATTACACATGGATTTGAAACAGTTGAAATAGTTGCAGCATTATTGTGTTTTATCTACTGTGGTATGTCGATAACTGTAGGTTATCATCGCTTATGGTCTCATCGAACTTTTCAATCACACTGGAGTTTACGCTTTATTTGTGCGTTAGGCGGCGCTTTTGCTCTGCAGAATAGTGCTTTACATTGGTCTTCAGATCACCGAATTCACCATAAACACGTAGATAAAAATGATATCGACCCTTATTCCGCTAAACGTGGATTTTGGTATTCGCACATTGGTTGGATGTTAAAAGAGTATCAACCTGAGCGTATTCAAAGCTATGATAATGTGCGTGATTTACAAAAAGATAACGTAGTGATGTGGCAACATAAGCATTACCTTTTATTAACTATATTAATGAACTTTGGTATACCTATTGCTTTTGGTATATATACTGGTGATATTATTAGTAGCTTGTTATTACTAGGTTTTTTACGTTTAGTATTAAGTCATCATACAACTTTTTTCATTAACTCATTAGCGCATATTTGGGGTAAGCAAACTTATACCGATAAAAATAGTGCACGTGATAACGGTATTTTAGCTTTCTTTACTTTCGGCGAAGGCTATCATAATTACCATCATATTTTTGAAAATGATTACCGCAATGGTATTCGTTGGTACCAATTTGATCCAAGCAAATGGTTAATAAAATTATGCTCCTACATTAATGTAACATCAAAGTTACGCGTAGTGTCTGAAGATAAAATTGAAAAAGCTAAATTAAAAATGATGCTTAAAGTCAGTAAAGATATACTTCGTTCAAAATCACAAACAGATGGTTTATGTGAAACGCAACAAAAGCTTCAATCAGAATATGATCAATTGATTATTAAAATGAATGAACTGTATAGCGCTCGTAAAACACTTTTATTATCAAAAAAAGAACAATTTATTTCTGATGTTGAACAGTCTGAACTATTAAAGCAATATAATGAATTAAAGGTGAAGTTTGCTCAACAAAAACGAGATTGGACATTACTCGCCCAACAGTTTGCATAAATTAATTTACACCCTATCTAACTATAAAAGCAGGTAATTATTACCTGCTTTTTTTATTTTTTAACATCCTATATCAAAATTACTATTCTATTTTCATTATTCATAAGATGATTCAAGTTTGTTGATAAATTCTGCTAGTATTGATTGTCATAAAAGCAATAAATTCAGGTGGATGAAAATGACCAATAAAAAAAGCGCAAAGAAAAAGCCCTATGATTATGATGCCATTGTAATAGGTACTGGCCCTGGTGGTGAAGGTGCCGCAATGGAACTCGCAAAAAAAGATAAAAACATTGCGGTTATAGAACGTTATAAATCTGTTGGCGGAGGTTGTACCCACTGGGGAACAATACCTTCAAAAGCTTTGCGTCAATCGGTTAGCCAATTAATTGATTATAATTCTAATCCTTTATTTAGTGATATTAATGCACCAAAGCATTTAACTTTTCCTAAAATTTTAAGTCACGCTTCTGCGGTTATCAGTAAACAGGTTGAACTGCGTACAGGTTTTTACAATAAAAACCGCATTAAACACTTTACTGGACAAGCATCTTTTGTTGATGCAAACACCATCAGTATTTCAAAAGGTGACGGGACTTTTGAGCAAATTACCGCTAAACAAATTGTCATAGCCACAGGTTCGCATCCTTACAGGCCAAGTGATATTGATTTTACACATGACCGCGTTTATGACTCTGATACTATTTTATCGTTACAACACGATCCTCGTCATATTATTATCTATGGTGCTGGTGTAATAGGTTCTGAATACGCATGTATATTTAAAGGCTTAGGTGTAAAAGTTGACTTAATTAATACCCGTGATCGCCTGCTATCATTTCTTGATGACGAAATGTCTGACTCTTTGAGCTATCACTTATGGAACAACGGTGTTGTTATTAGACACGGTGAGCAAATTGAAAAAGTTGAAGCAACCGATCATGCAGTAACAGTTCACTTAGAGTCAGGTAAAAAAATGCGTGCTGATTGTTTACTTTTTGCCAATGGGCGAACAGGTAACACACAAGACTTAAAATTAGAAAATGCAGGGTTAAGCGCTGATGGCCGAGGTCAACTGAGTATTAATGATAAATATCAAACCGATGTTGAAAATATTTATGCTGTAGGTGATGTTATTGGTTACCCAAGCTTAGCAAGTGCTGCTTATGATCAAGGACGCTTAGCTGCCTCTGCTATGATCGACAAACAAGGCTCTGCCAAACTGATTGTTGACATACCAACCGGTATTTATACAATCCCTGAAATAAGCTCTGTTGGTAAAACCGAACAAGAGCTCACAGAAGCAAAAATCCCTTATGAGGTAGGTCGCTCTCAATTTAAGCATTTAGCACGTGCTCAAATATCCAATAACTTAGTCGGTTCACTCAAAATCTTATTTCACAGAGAAACAAAAGAAATACTCGGTATACATTGTTTTGGCGAGAATGCAGCTGAAATTATTCACATTGGACAAGCGATCATGGAGCAAAAAAATGGTGGTAATACTATAGAGTACTTTATACAAACCACTTTTAACTACCCAACCATGGCAGAAGCATTTCGTGTTGCAGCATTAAATGGTTTAAATCGATTATTTTAAAAATCAAAAAAGCAGAAAAATATAATGTATTTACCACGATATTTTTCTGCTATTTGAATTGCTTGTTAAATAACCTGAACTCGGATTAAATAGCTAATACGCTACTTATGGTATGGCTTACTTAATCGATGAACAGATTTAATGAAGTGGCCTGCATGATCAGGGTTTACGTCAGGGTGAATACCATGACCTAAATTAAATACATGACCAGTGCCGCCCTTACCAAAGCCTTTTAATATAGTTGAAACTTCTTCTTCAATACGCTCAAAAGGTGCATATAACATTGATGGATCCATATTACCTTGTAAGGCAACCTTGTCACCGATGCGTGCTTTGGCATCTTGAATATTAATTGTCCAGTCTAAACCGACTGCATCACAACCAGTAGCCGCAATACTTTCTAACCACATTCCACCATTTTTAGTAAATAATGTTACGGGCACTTTACGTCCTTCATTTTCTCTCACTAAGCCATCAACAATTTTAGCCATATAACGTAGAGAAAATTCATTATAATCACGCGGTGATAAAACCCCACCCCATGTATCAAATACCATAACCGATTGAGCGCCAGCGGCAATTTGAGCATTTAAATAAGTGATCACAGAATCAGCTAATTTATCTAATAATAAATGTAACGCTTTAGGCTCTGAAAACATCATTTTTTTAATTTTAGTGAAAGCTTTTGAACTTCCACCTTCGATCATATAGGTGGCTAATGTCCAAGGGCTACCAGAAAAGCCAATCAAAGGCACACTGCCATTTAACTCTTTTCGAATAGTACGCACTGCATTCATTACATAACCTAAATCGTCTTCAGGATCAGGTATACCTATTTTTTCAATATCAGCCATATTTTGTATAGGTCGTTCAAATTTAGGCCCCTCTCCTGTTTCAAAGTATAAGCCTAAACCCATCGCATCAGGAATAGTTAAAATATCACTAAACAAAATAGCTGCATCTAATGGAAAACGACGTAAAGGCTGAATCGTAACTTCACAAGCAAGCTCCGCATTACGGCACACAGACATAAAGTCGCCAGCACCTTTGCGTACTTCTCTATACTCAGGTAAATATCGACCAGCCTGACGCATCATCCACACAGGGGTATAATCAACAGGCTCACGCAATAAAGCGCGTAAGTAATTATCGTTTTTCAATTCAGTCATGCTGTTTATTCTCTATTGAAATATTTCAGCATTCTATCATTGCCACTATATTTGATCTATATCGTTATCACGCTAAATAATTGAACATGATGATAAAAAAAATAGAGCCTTAACTATTTTCTTTAATAATAACAATAAAGCCCAAAATAAAATAAAAAAGCCTTTAAATACATATAACTTTTATGAGGTAACCGTAATATTAATCAAGATTAAT
>JALZUE010000214.1 GCA_023301705.1 Alteromonadaceae bacterium
ATTTGACGTTTAAACCACCAACCTAATGTTACGTATGAGATAAGTAATACGAAGATAAGCCATAAGCTTTGAGCTGCACTCATAAATTGGTAATAAATACCCACAGCAAAAACAATTGCTGATGTGGCAACTAAAATAAGTAAGCTGGTAAGTGATAATTGTGTTGCGACTGGTTTCACCTTTGACTGGCTATCTTCAGTTACATACGCAATAGAATAAATTAAACTTGTCGCTAATGTTCTACTCGCCGTATTCGCACATATGATTAAAAATAGTAATTGTTCAATATTCTTAGCAAGCACTAACATACTTTGATATTTAAGTAATAAGGCAAGTAACAAAGCAACTGCACCATAAGTGCCTATTCTACTGTCTTTCATAATGTTAAGTTTTTGCTTTGTTGTCCAACCTCCGCCGAAACCGTCCCAAGCATCGGCCCAGCCGTCTTCATGAAAAGCGCCGGTTAATAAAACGTTAGCTGCCATAACTAATATAATGACTATTTCTACAGGAAAAATCTGATTTAACAAAACTAGTAAAATTGAAAGTAAACTACCAATGAGTAAGCCAATAAGCGCAAAGTAGCGGCTTGATTGATGCAACATGTCAGGCTTTACTGCTTGAGGTAAGCGCACAGGTATTCGGGTAAAAAAGCTCAGCGCTAAGAGTAATAAATGGTATTGATAGCAAGCTTGCTGCTTAGCTTTTTTGAATAAAGTCATGAAAATAAGTTCATTGTAAATAAAATCGTCGTTAGCTAATTCACTACATCATCAACATTGGCTTGTGTAAAAGATGCCATGTCATTATAAAAATGCGTAGAAGCTTGTATTAATGGTAACGACAATGCAGCACCAGTACCTTCACCTAAGCGTAGCCCTAAATTTAACAACGGTTTCACATTAAGCCACGCTAACATTTTTTCATGCCCTTGCTCACCAGAGCAATGAGCAAACACCATATAGGCTTTCGCATTTGGGTTAATCTTAATCGCTACCATGGCCGCAGCCGTTGAAATAAAACCATCAACGACAATGACTATTTTATGTTCAGCAGCAGCCAACATTGCACCAGTAATTTGTACAACTTCAAAGCCACCAATACAAGCTAGAAGCATCCATGGATCATTTAAGTGCTCCTTATGTAATGCTAATGCTTGCTCAATAATATATCGTTTTTGTAAAACAACATCGCCAGTAACACCAGTGCCCTTTCCTACAGCTTCGCTCGCTGGAATACCTATTAATGCGACCATAATAGCGGAAGCTATTGTGGTATTGCCAATACCCATTTCGCCAAACGCAATTGTATTACAGCCATTATCTACCTTTTCATCAACCAACTTTTTAGCTAATAGAAAACCTTTTCCCACCTGTTCAATCGTCATTGCTGCTTGGTTATTAATTGCTTGTGTAATATTACCTAAGCGGTGGTTAATCACCTTTTCATGCGAAGAACCAAGTAAGGTCCCTGCATCAATAACTGATAGCTGCCAACCTAGCTGGGAAGAAAATACGTTTATGGCTGCGCCGCCTTGGGCAAAGTTTTCAAGCATTTGACTCGTTACTTCACTTGGCGCAATAGAAACACCTTGTTTGGCAACACCATGATCGCCAGCAAACACCATTAATTGAGGTAATCGAATGTCGAGTTTGAAATCAGTAAAATTAAACGCTTCTTTTTTATTTTTAACATAAGAGAAATATTGCGTAAGCTGTATTTTTACCAATTGAAAAGCAAGTGACTCAAGTGCACCTAATGCACCTATTGGTTTAGTTTTGTTATCGATAACTTGTTGTATTTGTTTATTAAACTCAGTATTTAATGGCGTTATATTAAACATAATATTCCTGTACTAATTAGATAAGTGCTTACGAAAGTGCAATAAACTTAAGAAAAATACACTACCAATTGCTGCGGTAATAACACCAATAGGCAACTCTTGGTTAGTTAATAACGTACGAGAGAGTACATCAACCCAAATCATGAATATGCCGCCAACCAGAGCTGTTAATAACAAATGAGCACTTGTGCCTTGCTGCACAAAAAAACGCACAATATGAGGTACCATCAAACCAACAAAACTAATACCACCGCCAACAGCCACAATGCTGGCCGTTAACAATGAACTAAGTATTAACATAATTAAGCGAAAGCGGTTTACATCAATACCTAATGTCGTAGCACTTTCATCACCTAAGAGCATTGCATTTAACTGCCGGCGATATACCAACATAACAGCCACACTCACAATAGTAGATATTGCCGGTAATAATATATTGCTCCAGTTAGTGTTAGAAAAGCTACCTAGCATCCAAAACAATATAGCTGTGACAGCTTGGGGATCTGTCAAGTAAAGCGTTAATGAGGTAAAAGAACTAAATAAGAATGTTAAAGCTACACCCGCCAATAACATTGATTCTACTTGCCCTACTCTTTTCGTACCTGCCACAAGTAATAAACATAAAATAGAGACCAAACTACCAATAAAAGCGGCTAATGAAATGAATACACCGCGGGTAATACCAAGTATTGCAATTAAAATAACTACACCTAAAGAGGCACCAGATGACACACCAAATAAATAAGGGTCAGCTAAAGGGTTACGTGTAACGGTTTGTAAGATTAAACCTGACATAGCTAACCCAACGCCAGTAATAAAAGCCATTAAAGTACGAGGCAACCGCAGCTCCCAAAGAATTTTATCAATAAAAACACTACTTGCTAGTTGTGACTCCCCTGTTATGTGAGGGTATAAATGTTCAATTACATCGACAAAACTGATATCAGCAGCGCCAAAGGTTAGCGCTGCAACTAAGCTAAACAGACTTAAGAATAGGCAAAAAAACACGTATAGTTGCTGATTAAGTTTCATATTGTTGTTCCTAATCATTCACTTGTTGATTGTGATTTTTACCAAACACTGACGGCTTGTTATCAAGGATATCACAAGCTAAGCGCTCTGAATGAATAGATAAAAAATCATATTCATAGGTAATATGAGGCGTTTTTTTATCATTTGAGAGGCTAACCACCGCTTTAACATCAAAAACATCAGCGAGTAGCTCGCTAGTGATCACCTCATTAGGTATTCCTTGCGCAACTAATTGCCCTTTTTTTAACACCAGTAATTTATCACACATCGCACTAGCTAAATTTAAGTTATGAAAAGACGCCAACACGGTAATGCCTAATGACTTAGCCAATGTCATTATTTGTATTTGGTACTTAACATCAAGGTGGCTGGTTGGTTCATCCATAATTAATAATTTAGGCTTTTGCACAATCGCCCTTGCAATAAGTACGCGTTGTTTTTCACCACCTGATAAACTTTCGAAGCTTTGTGTTCGCTTATGCGACATTCCCACATGATTTAATGCTTGCTCAATACTTTGTTTATCTTGTTTTTTCACGCCACTAAAAAGTGTTTGATGAGGCACTAAACCCAAAGCAACCACTTGATCAACAGAGACATTAAATTGACTGGGGGTTTCTTGCAACACGACTGCAACTTGCTGCGCAAAGTGTTGCGCACTGAGCGACCAAATATTTTTTTTCTCATGATTACTTTGTCGAAGAAAAACATCACCGTGAGTTGCTTTTAAGTAACGGTATAAACACCGTAATAAACTTGATTTCCCTGCGCCATTAGCGCCAATTAAACCAACAAAACTCCCTGATGTAATATCAAACGATATACTCTTTAAAATAGTTTGGTTTTTTATCTTCCATGATAAATCAGTACATGACAATAAAGCATGAGGCTTAACTGAATTGTTAACACTTTGAAGATTTGACATAGTAGCCGTTAAAATACACTCATTTGTAAATACATTAATCAATCGAGTACACAGCACAAAGCTCACACATAAAAAGGTATGATATTGATACAATGTACGAGTAACCCGCTCGACTTAATTGTGAAATTTTTGGCTGGTATCCTGACTAACAGCTTCTCGGCGTATGCCTTCCCAATATAAAATAAACGTTATGTCTAAGAATACCAGTGGCTTTATACGCTGCTCTGAACACAGTTGCGGGCACAGTTATGGTGTTTAACCATATTCCCAATGACTTAAATATTAATGCAAGCACTAAAAAAAGACATAAACCAAAATAGGGGCGATATTATCGCTACGAAAGCAAGAGATAGCAAGCTATCAGTCATAGGTATTCTATTCAAAAAACAATGGTTGGCCAACTTTGTTGCTCATCGTAAGTGATATCAATACGAACAATACCAGCATAACCAACATTAAAAACATTCAGCAGTTCAGATTGATTAATATTTAACTTCGTTACCCTCGCTAAGAGGTGTTTAATTACGCCAGCATGACTAATGAGTAAACTATTGCCTTGTTGAGGCTGTTGAAGAAAGTTATGCCACCAACAATCAATGCGAGCGGTAAATTGAACCATGGTTTCTCCATTTGGCGGTGAGTTTAACCAAGGGTTTTGCCAAAAGTCGCCAATTGAAACGCCACTGCTAGCGCTGCTTTTTTCCCATAACGTGTCAAAGTTTTTTCCGTCCCAATCACCAAAATTCATTTCTTTTAATGAATCGGTAACTGTCAGGGGGATATTGTTCTGAAGAGAAAGCTGCTCAGCAAATAATGAACAGCGACTTAATGATGAACTGTAGATTCGTGCAATATCTGGTAATGTGATAACAGCATCATTAAGCTGTTTATGACCATATTTAGATAATAAAAAGTCAGTATGACCAGCTAATACATGCTGTTGCTCTAGTTGACCATGGCGTAAACAAAATAAGCTTTGCTTTTTAAAGTGTTCTGTCATAGTGACGCCGTTAAAAAATTACACATAATCACCTACCTTATAACAAGCCACTTATCTATAACTTCTACTAACTGATTGGTATTAATAGGTTTACTTAAGTAGTCACTCATACCTGCTTCTAAACACTTGCCTTTATCATGAGGCATGGCATTAGCTGTCATTGCTATAATAGGAATATGGCTACGATGTTTACCAATACCACCATTACGAATTTTTTTTGTTGCTTGATAACCGTCCATTTCGGGCATTTGGCAATCCATAAAAACCATATCATAGTGTACGTCTGAATTAAGCATTTTCAGCGCTTCTTCGCCTGTAATAGCTAGCTCACAATTCAATGATAATTTAGTTAATAAACCACTCATTACCATTTGGTTAACTTTATTATCTTCAACCAAAAGTATTCGTATACCAATAGGCCACGAACCTTTACTTGTTAGTAGTTTTTTATTTTCATCTCTTTTTATTCTCAACTTTTCAATTTTTAGTTGTTGTTTATTATTTTCATCACGATTGGCAACACTGCATAAAATTGAATAAAAGTCTTCATAGGTCATGGGCTTAGATAAAAAACTAATATAATCAACTTCTTGTAATTGTTTTTTAGCTTGTTTTTGACTTTCAGATGTAAGGATTACCCAAGCAATTGACTTAAAACGTTGATCTTGATTGAAGCTAATAAATTTTTGTCGATTAAAGTCGTTAAGGACATTAGTATCGACTATTATCAAGTCATACTTAACATCATAGCTATTTTGTTTATTTGTTAGTTCGAACTGTTCAATCGCTTGTTCAAGTGTATCAACCGTATTAACATTCACTTTCCATTGTTCACATTGATTACTAATAATGGCCCGACTAGCTAAATGATTGCTAATAATCAATATTGAAAGCTTTTTAAAATAACTAGGTGATAATTTACTTTGAGTTTGATTCACCTTTTTAAGTTCAATATTGCAAGTAAAGTTACTTCCTTTATGTTCCTCACTAATCAGCTCTATATGTCCATTCATATATTCACATAAACGTTTTACTATCGCTAATCCTAAACCGGTGCCGCCAAAGTTTCTTGTGGTAGAGGAGTCTACCTGAGCAAAATTATCAAAAATAGTCTCATGTTTTTCAGCAGAAATACCAATACCTGTATCTTGAACTGATAAAAGTAATCGCCAATTTTCCCCTTCAGTTTTTAAAGCCGCTTTAACTATAATATCACCTGACATTGTAAACTTAATAGCATTCCCCAAAAGGTTAATCAATATTTGACGAATACGATTAGGATCACCAATAACATGTGTGTCAACTAGTTCAACAGTATCTAACATGATTTCAAGCTTTTTATCTTTCACTTGAGGAGCCATTGAAATAACAAGTTCTTCGATAAGTAAACGCAAATCAAATGTAATACTTTCTATTTGCAATTGATTAGCATTGATTTTAGAAAAGTCTAAAATATCGTTAATGAGGTGTAATAAAAAACTGGCACTACTTTGCACTATCGCTATTTGCTGTCGCTGCTCTTTATCTAATTCACTATCTGAAATTAAATCTAACATACCTAAAACACCATTCAGTGGCGTTCTGATTTCATGACTCATACTAGCTAAGAAGTCATCTTTAATTGTTGATGCTTGTTCAGCCTGCTCTTTTGCTTTAATTAACGCAACTTCATTTAGAATACTTTCGGTAACGTCATAATTTACTCCAATAATGGTTTGAGGCACGCCATTAAAATCTCTTAAAACAATAGCACTTGCCTTAATATGACGCTCAATATTATTGGGTGTGATGATACGAAATTGCGTATTGAACTTCTTTTTATCATTAATCGCTAGTTGCAATTCATATGAAATTCTATCTGCATCTTCTGGATGAATATATTGAATCAATGTTGTTTTATTTTTATCAAAATCTTTCTTTCTAACACCATAAAGGCGAAACATTAATTCATCCCAAACAATTTCATGAGTGATAATATTATATTCCCAAATACCAATAGAAGATGAATCTGTTGCTAACTTCATTCTTCTATTGTTGTCTGCAATTGTAATGTCAGTATCGTGTTTTGCCGTAATATCTTGAAAAGAGCCATATATTTTTACACAGGCGCAATCTTTAAAAATCGCTTCTACATGAGAACATACCCAAGCACTATTTCCTTTAGCTGTTTCTAACTCCATTTCTACTTGAAAAGCTTTACCTCCTAGTAAAACCTCCTCAAGTAAACGTTTTATGGTTTGTTGGTTCTCTTCGCCTTTATAAAAAGCAATAACAGATTCAACATCAGGTTTATAATCATCTTCGACTTCAAGAATCTTTCTGGTCATTTTAGACCACGTAACCTCACCCGTTAACAAATCGTATTCCCAAGCACCTATACGAGCTTGCTCACTCATCTTTTCCATCAAATGTTGTTGAGTTGAAAGTTTTTCTTTTTGTTTTTCTTGTGAAATCGCAATCCCTAACCATTTTGACAATAAGCTAATAAAGTCAATTTGATGCTTAGTAAATTCTTTATGCCTTGGAGACATGCAACTAAAACTTAATGTGCCGTACACTTTATTGTCAACATAAAAAGTACAACCAATATAACTTTCTAAACCATACGTTTTGTAACATAAATGTTCATTAATTTGACTGTATTTAACATGATGAAATGAAACTGGCGCATCAGATAAAATAGCCTGAGTACAATAAGTTTTGTTAATAGCAAGTGTATCTCCTTCTTTCATTTTACCTTTAGGCGACATGGCATATTTAACAGTGTAATTTTGCTCATGTATTTCACTAACAATACCATTAGACAATTTTAAAAAATCACAACCAGCTCTTAATATTTTATAAATTTGTTCTGATAAATCTAGATTGTCCGTTACTGTTTGATAAACACTTTTCAATGCAACATTCATCATGCGCTGTTCGGTAATTTCATTTTGAATTACCATGTAACTCGTTGTAATATTATGACTTTTTATTGGCACTATGGTTGTATCAAGCCATTTTTCCTCACCGTTAATATCGTAAACCAATTCATATTGATTAGGGAGTTTTGTTTCTATACCGTGCTCAACAATAGAAAGGAAATCATCATGTAATGCTAACTCTCTGTAATTACGATTTAATACTGACTTTTTGTTTAAACTGAAAAAGTCACAAAACTTATCATTTACATAAGTTAAATTAAGTTCAAGAGTTAAACGATAAACGATAGAGTGTTGACTGATAGCAAATTCAAAGTCTGTTTCTTTTTCAGAGTCATTATCGAATTCAACTAAACGTTGAACAGGTAGAATATTTATATGCCTAAACGAAAAAACAACGATTACAGATAAACTGATGACAATAAAAACCCAAAGTAAAAATATACGTCTTTCTATTTTTGATAAGTTATTAGCAGAATAAAATTCCATTTCTTCAACAATAAGATTAGTGTCAATCAGAAGCTGTTCTAGATGCTCAGAAGAAAATTTTTCATCAATAAAGTCAATAACCTTTTGTTTATTCGATAGGTTTGCAACTTCTATAGCATTATTGGTAAATAATTTGATTTTTTCATGTAATAGCTCTTCAGAAACAAAATACATTTTTCTTACTTTGGCAGATAAATCATCATTGTAATTCAATAAAAACAGATGATCATCGTACATGCTTTGTGCCAAGCTAATTAACAAACGTTTTTGTTCTGACTCTTTATTTGTTCCTAAATGCGCTAGATACGAATGAGTATGTAGAGTGATTTTTTGCAGGAACATCCTTTGCTTACCTGCAATATTAATAAGTAGGCCATCATTTTTTTGGTGTGAAATTAATTGGTTTAAAGAAAAAAAAGAAAATGATAAGAAACATAAAACAATTAAAGCTCCCCATAAGTATGACTTTTTTATCTTATTTTTTAAGACGTGCATTCATCAACCTTTAAACAAATAGTTTTGTATACAGCAATTCGACGAATAAACTATTTCAGTAAATATGAAAATTTAATTAAAATCACTTTAAACTATATTATAAATAATACAAGCGTCAAATTTAACGTTATTTTTTATATAGTATATTGTTGTATTTCAAGTAAATATAAACAAAAAACATCGTTGTTATCATTCGTTATATTTGAATAATAAACAACAGTTAAAAGTTTATGCAGACAGGAATAAAATACTTGATATAATCAAGTCATTATAATTTTTATTACTGCTATATTCATTTATACAATAATACGTGATTAACCTACCAAATTAAGGATTGACAGAATGTTAACCGGCTCAAATGCTTGGAAAAGCCTCGAAGATCATTTTAACGCTGTAGAAAATATTCACATGCGTGACTTATTTAAAAATGATGCTAATCGTTTTAATCACTTATCTTTGACCGCAACCAACATTACACTCGATTATTCAAAAAATAGATTAACTAAAGATACCCTTCCTTTACTGATTTCTCTTGCAAAAGAAGCTCAGCTTGAAAAGTCTCGTGAAGAAATGTTCTCAGGTCAAGCGATCAATGTAACCGAACAACGTGCAGTTTTACACACCGCATTACGTAATTTTTCAGGTAACCCAGTATTGGTTGATGGCGAAAATATAATGCCAGAAGTTCAAGCCGCGCTTAAAAAAGTAGAAGGGTTTGTTAATAAAGTATCAAACGGAACATTAAAAGGTTACACAGGCAAAGCCTTTACTGATGTTATTAGTATTGGCATTGGAGGCTCATTTCTAGGCCCTAAAATAATGTCTGAAGCGTTAAAACCATACCAACAAAAACAATTAAAAGTACACTTTATTGCCAATGTTGATGCTTGTCATTTATCTGATGTTTTAACCGCTTTAGATCCAGAAACAACCTTAATTATTACATCGTCAAAAACCATGACGACTCAAGAAACCTTGCGCAATGCTAATACTGCGAAAGACTGGTTTTTATCGAAAGCACCATCAACAGCAGTAGCAGAGCACTTTGCTTGTGTTTCTTCAAATATTCAAGGTGCTCAAGATTTTGGCATTTTAGAAGAAAATATCTTTCCAATGTGGGACTGGGTCGGTGGACGTTATTCGGTATGGTCAGCCATTGGCTTACCTTTAGCGCTTTCTATTGGTTTTGACAATTACAAAGCCTTTTTAGAAGGTGCTTTTGAGATGGATGAACATTTTCAAAATGCGCCTTTAGAAGAAAATATGCCAGTTATTTTAGCTCTGTTGGGTGTTTGGTATCGTAACTTTCACAATGCACAATCTCATGTATTGTTACCTTATTACCATTATTTACGTGGCTTACCTGCGTATGTTCAACAGCTAGATATGGAAAGTAACGGTAAATCAGTCACTATGGACAATAGTGATGTTAATTATGCAACTGGCCCAATAATATGGGGAAGTGAAGGCACTAATGGTCAACATTCATTTCATCAGTTACTTCACCAAGGTGATACCGTAATTCCTGCTGACTTTATGCTGCCATTACAACCTCATCATGATGTTGAAAATCATCACGACATGCTAGCATCAAATTGCTTTGGTCAAACACAAGCGCTAATGGAAGGTCAAAGCAAAGAAGAAATACTTGAGTTACTTGCTGATAAAAATCTTTCTGATGAAGAATTAGAGACACTTTCTTCTCATAAAGTCATGAAAGGTAATAAGCCAAGTAATACTTTATTATTTGATAAATTATGTCCTAAAACATTAGGTAACTTAATTGCTATGTATGAACATAAAGTATTTGTGCAAGGTGTTATTTGGCAAGTAAACTCTTTTGATCAATGGGGTGTTGAGCTTGGTAAAGCATTAGGTAATCAAGTATTAAGTAAAATATCAGATACTAGTGAGGCATTAACAATGGATGCTTCAACGAATGGTTTAATTGATTTATATCGCACAGCACGTCAAGCTAAATAAGCGTCACTAAATATAATCAACAAATACAATCAATAATACTAAAAAGCCCTTATACTTCATTCATAGTATAAGGGCTTTTTTAATGTTGAATTAACAATATGTACATCAAAAATAATGCAATTACTTTACAACTGTTTCATACGCCCATGTTAACCAAGGTAATAACGCTTCTAAATCACTTTGCTCAACAGTAGCACCGCACCATACGCGTAAACCAGCAGGCGCATCACGATAAGCGCCAATATCATAAGCAACTTGCTCTGTATCAAGTAAAGAAATGATTTCTTTTACTTGCGCTGCTGTTGCTTTTAATTGAAAACACACACTGGTATTAGAGCAAGTTTCAGGGCTTTGCGCTAAAAAATCAATCCAATCATTATCAGCAATAAAACGAGTAAATACTGCTAAATTTGCTTCACTTTTTTCGATAGCCGCATTAACGCCACCTAAACCATCAATCCAATTCAATGCATCAAGGTAATCTTCAACACACAACATGGATGGCGTATTAATAGTTGCTCCTTTGAAAATCCCTTCAATTAATTGATTGTTTTTAGTTAATGAAAAAATTTTAGGAATTGGCCAAGCTGGTGTATACGACTCTAATCTTGCAACGGCTCTAGGGCTTAAAATAAGCATGCCGTGAGCACCTTCACCGCCTAATACTTTTTGCCAGCTGAATGTGGCAACATCGATTTTATCCCATGCCATTGTCATGGCAAATACAGCACTAGTTGCATCACAAATAGTTAAACCAGTACGAGTGTCACTTATCCAATCAACGTTATTAACCTTCACTCCAGATGTTGTACCATTCCATGTAAAAATAGTATCGTGATCAGGGTTCGCTTGGCTAAAGTCAGGTAATAAACCGTAATCAGCTGAAAAGCTTCGTGCATTGTCTAATTTTAATTGCTTGGCGACATCAGTTGCCCAACCAGCGCCAAAAGATTCCCAAGAAAAAATATCAACAGGGCGTTCGCCTAATAGCGACCACATTGCCATTTCCATTGCGCCAGTATCTGAGCCAGGAACAATACCTACTTTATAACCTTCAGGTAACTCTAATAATCGAATTGTTTCGTCAATCGCTAATTTAAGTTGTTGCTTACCTAAACTACTGCGATGAGAGCGCCCAAGTGTTGCTGTATTCAGTGACGCTAAATTGTAGCCTGAATACTTAGTACAAGGGCCAGAAGAAAAGTTAGGGTTAGCCGGTTTTAAGCTAGGTTTCATGTCGGTTCCTTATCAAAAATTAACGTATTCATTAATTTGAGATATAAAATAAATACTTAACGCTTAATAAAAGTACTATTAAGCGAAAATACTGCAAGTATGCAAAATTGTGTTAATTGTAAATGAGTAATGAAGGTATATGCAATCTGAAAGTCATACAGGTACACAATTACTTTACTTAGTTGTATGCACTGTTTGAATAACAATCTTTTTAATTTACTAATAACAAAATAAGGTTTACTGACTTATCTATAGCCTTATTTTAATAGTTATTTAAACCAATGCGATTTTACTGGTAATGAAAAAAGTAACGGAACGAACTGCTCATAATTTTTACGATTCGTTTCACATTGAATATTATCTAAATAATGTTTTTTCCATGGGTCATTCACCAACCATAATTGATTATTTTGATATACGGCACCTTCTATTGAAGTATTACCAATACTTTCCCATTGTTCACATTCTAAATTATTAGCATGTGTAGGCGCTAAGAAAGCTAAAGGAATAATTGTAGTAGGTACGGTATGCTCTAAATCAATGACCCACAATTGATTATCATTGCGCGCAGCTGCAATTAAAAAACCTTTATGGTTATTTTTAGGAACATATGTTATTGCATTAATAGGATGGTGAATACTGTCAAATTTAGGTAAAACTACATGAGTGTCTTTAACCTGTGTAAACTCTTCTGATTGCCAAAACGATTCGTTAATCTCAACAGAAAAAATACGTGCTTTACCTTTTTGGTCTCTTTCTAAGGCTAAATATAATGTGTTATTTAAGCCAAACGTTAAACCTTCAATGCCATCATTAGGAAAATTACCAATGTTATAATTCTCATTATATTGAATCGGCCTTACATGCGTAATAAGCACCGTAGAATCATCAACTAATTCTAACCTCATTAATACCGTTGGAAAATCAGTAGAGCCACTAGCAGCATAGCGTTTTTGACACGAGGCAGATAAAGGCTCACTTCGCGTAGCGTCTTCTGTTACTACAATAAAAACATTATCGTTATTGGGATCTACCGCTAATGCTTCTAAATCAGGTGCATCGGCAAGATATGAAGCAAAACAACTATTGTTAACCCTGTCTGACATAGTCATAACAAGCGAGTTTTTATTAAGCTTAGCGGTTGAAGGGTGAATAATATGCAATTGTTTCTGTTGTGATGCATCAGCAGAGCCATCAGAAAGCGACAATAACTTATCACGCCAAAAGGTAAGCCCTGAAGTTTGAGGGTCTAACATTACAGACCCATTAGGTTCTGTTATCCAGCGCCCTTTCAACGTAATAACATCTTTTTTTACAGCACAACTTGTTACAGTAAAAAAACAAATACAAACAATACAAAAATAAAAAAACTTCACCACAACTACTTAGCCTTTATTGGTAATGATACGATAAAACTATGTGAATAAATCTAATACATTGACCAGATCTTTCTTTCCTTCAATAATTTCATCAGGTGTTAACCCTACAATTTCATGAGGGAATACTAACCACTCATCTGATTCATGCACATAATAATCAGGTTTCATTTCTACCATTGTATTATTTGGTTTGTACCAAGGACAAGCCGTACGAATATCTGTTGGAAGATTATTACGCATCTGTTTTTTTAATTGTTTAAGTAATGCATCAATACTACGGCCCGAATCAAATACATCATCAACAATTAATAAACTATCGTCAGCATTGGCATTTTCAATAATGTAATGTAGGCCATGTACTTTAATTTCTTTACTTTGTTTATTAATGCCATAATAAGAAGAAGTTCGTACAGCAATATGATCTGTTTTTACTTTTTTAAAATCAAAATATTCTTGTACAGCAATACCAATAGGGGCTCCTCCCCGCCATATTCCAATAATATATTCAGGTCTAAAACCGTCATCAAATGCTTTTGCTGCGACTCGAAAAGAGTCTTCGAGTAATTCTTGTGCAGTAATATATTTTTTATTCATATTGATTGCTTCTTATCGTCTTTTTAAAAGGCACAAAATTAAGGCTTTTAATATTGTGTCTTAATAAATAATTAGGTAATGTACTAAACAATAGCAATTATTGACCAAGTGGTTAAGTAAAATAATAAAATGATGCTTAAAATACTTTTTTCTGTCGATTAATTAAACATTATTTTGTATTTATTATAAGTGATATCATTTATAAATCTAACAATGTACAACTTAAATCTATAAATAGTTAAAGATATAGAATATACACATACATGTCGGTAAAACATCCTTGATAGCAAATTGATACATTTAATTTTGGCTATAAACTTACTGAGCGACTTATATATTAAGGTAAAAAACAATGACAACTCCACATATAGAAGCAAGTTTAGGCGATTTTGCAGAAACAGTATTAATGCCTGGTGATCCATTAAGAGCTAAATTTATTGCTGAAAACTTTTTAGATGATGCTAAATGCGTTACTAGTGTACGTAATATGCTAGGTTATACCGGTACTTATAGAGGTAAACGAGTTTCAGTTATGGGTTCAGGTATGGGAATTCCAAGTGTATCTATTTATGCAACAGAGCTTTATAAAGATTATGCTGTAGAAAATATTATTCGTATTGGCTCTTGTGGTGCTGTACGTGACGACATAAAGATTCGCGATATTATTATCGGCATGGCTGCAAGTACAGATTCAAACGTTAATAGACAACGTTTTAATAATATTGATTTTGCAGCCTGTGCTGATTTCTCACTATTAAAAAAAGTGGTTGATACTGCTGAGGCATTAAAACATGAAGTGCATGTGGGTAATATTTTTTCGGCTGACTTATTTTATACACCACAACCTGAAATGTTTGCGGTTATGGAAAAATATGGAATTTTAGCAGTAGAAATGGAAGCCGCAGGCCTTTATGGCGTAGCTGCTGAGTATGGAAAAAAAGCATTAACGGTATTAACAGTAAGTGATCATATAAAAACAGGTGAACAAACAACATCTGCTGAACGCGAAACAACGTTTAAAGACATGATGGAATTAACATTAGAAAGTCTTATTTAATCAGTAAACGTTAACAAATTAAGCCTATCAACATAAATATGTTATAGGCTTTAATTCTATCTATCGCCTACTTAAGAAGGTAGTTCAAGCTCAGTTAAAAAGCTTTTGCCGTAATCCATCATTTCAACATTAAATAATTCAGCTAATGTTTGCCCTAAATCAGCAAATGTTAAACGCTCACCTAAATTAACCGACGGTATATTATGGTGATACGCTAACATAGGTACGTATTCGCGCGTATGATCAGAACCAGGCCATGTAGGATCACAGCCATGATCAGCAGTGATAAATAAAGTATCATTATCAGTCATGGCATTGAGTACCTCAGGTAATCGCGCATCAAACGCTTCAAGCTCTTTTGCATAGCCAACAGGATCACGTCGATGCCCAAAGTCTTGATCAAAATTTACTAAGTTAGTAAAAATAATCGTGTTATCTTTTGCTGTATTAATATGCTTAATTGTGGCATCTAGTAATGCATCTAAACCTGTCGCCTTTGTTTTTTCACTAATACCTTGATGCGCAAAAATATCAGCGATTTTACCTACACTAATCACATGTGTACCAGCTTCATAAGCTTTATCAAGAATTGTAGGCGCAGGTGGCAATACTGAATAATCACGGCGGTTACCTGTTCGAGCATAGTTATCAACACTGTCACCAATAAAAGGTCTAGCGATTACACGGCCTATATTTAATCCTTCAAGTTGTTCTCTGACAATGTCACAATATTTATATAAATTATCTAACCCAAAGTGTTCCTCGTGTGCCGCAATTTGAAACACACTATCGGCAGAGGTGTAGCAAATAGGTAAACCTGTTGATATATGCTCATCACCTAAGCGCTTTAAAATTTCAGTACCTGATGCATGGCAGTTGCCCAATAAGCCTTTAAAGCCGCTTGCTTTATTAATTTTTTCAATTAATTCTAAAGGAAAAGAGTTTTCTTTCTTCGTAAAATAACCCCAATCGAACAAAACAGGCACACCAGCCATTTCCCAATGACCACTTGGTGTATCTTTACCCGTACTAATTTCTCTAGCAAAGCCATAAGCGCCCTTATGAGGTATACCAAATTGATGAGGAAAGTCTTGATTAGAAGCATCCAAGCAAGCCCTAAAAAGGCCTAAATTAGACAAATTAGGTAAGCTTAATTGATTACCTGTTTCAGAAAAATAAGCTTTAGCAAGGTTTGCTAATGTATTTGCACCAACATCACCAAACAGCTCTGCATCAGGAGAATAACCAATGCCAAAACTGTCAATTACTAAAATAATAGCTTTAGCCATTTAGATAACCTCAAATAAGTTTAAAAAATGTAAGAAATTATATGACCAAGTGGTCAAGTTGTGTTAATTTAACATGGATTATTATTTTGGTAAACGTACTTATTTTTATATAATTAAAGGTATTTACCGAATAATATAATACACATGAATCTAAATGGTTTGGTCTCTTTTTAAT
>JALZUE010000215.1 GCA_023301705.1 Alteromonadaceae bacterium
CTGTTAGCACTAGTCTGTTACACCTAATAGACTCCTAAGACTGTTTACTTGAACGAATTGATGTATTTTACTAGACTCTTATAAAGAAGTGAGTACTTCTGCTAAACTACTTGGATGCTGTTCTGTTTCGGAGACTCTTAGAGTTTCGACGTGATAACTCTAACCCTATCCCATAGAGTCGATCTCCAACACACTCCTGCGGCCACGGTTCTGAACCGTCGGACGAATAAGAATAAACTTTGGAATCGGACTTCAACCGTCTTTCACTTTTGTTTTGCTTCGGGCTTCCTTACCGATAGCTTTGCCTCGGGCTTTCTTACCGATAGCTTCGTTTTCGTTCTTTGAACCGGACTTACTGGACTTTTTCTTACCAGACTTACCGGACTTGGTCTTTCTGTTCTTTTCAGTCTTGACCTTGTCTGTTTTGGGCTTACCTGGCCCGGGATCTGGATGCTCCATAACCCCCATAATCAGGTCTCGGAATCTCGTGAACAACGCACCTTGAAGGGGCTTGGTCAGAAAATCACCTGTCATGTCTCCTGTCGGACACCATTCGACAGAAATGTCACGTTTCGCTACGCGGTCCGTAACGAAGAAGTAGCGCATGTTGAGATGCTTCGTCCTCTTGCCAGAAGACGCTTTGCCGTTCTTCTCTAGGAGAATGGCTGCTTGATTGTCCTGATAAATGATATTTTCAGTGACACCGTATCCCTGTGCCTCCAGGAATAGGCGAGTCCATAGGATGGACGGCATAAGGTCGTCAACCCCGACAACTTCTGTCTCTGTAGAGCTTCGGGTGTTCAGCTTCTGTTTCGTAGAAACTGCAATTGGGAAACCTCGTCCCATCGACAATCCGCCACCTGTGTGACCTCGTAGATTAGGATGCACACCGTGTGATCCATCAATCCACCATTTCAACATACCGCTTCCATTTGCGCTCAGAATCAGAGGCAAGTCTTCAGTCTCCCTAAAGTACTTCATAAGATGTGTCAACTTCCTTAAGTCGTCAACATCTGGCTCTCTGACTCTCGTTGTCAGGAATGACATAGCTAGCCCGCTGTCCGGACGAGCTCTCTTCGTGGTAAATAACGTTTTCGCCACGATCTTGTGAAAATCCTGAGCTTGCTTGCTTCCCAGCTTCTTGCAGTCCTCCTTGACTGTGAATAGATCGGCTGGAGCTGCGGTTGACTTCGTCCCAATCACTCCTGGAAACGCCTTGTCAAACTCTGTCAGAATCTCCTTGAGGTGCTTTGGCATAATGACCTTCACTTGGCCCGCCTTAGCAAAATCAATTGTCATTCCAAGATACTCATGTACCTTTCCTCGGGATACCTTCATTTTCCCGGATCCATCCTCAAATATAGTCTCATACTCTTGACGTATAGTCTCAATAAGATCATCATTGGCCTTCGTATGAACGCAGCTTAGCTTGCAGTCGTCCACATGCCAGAGAATGGTTTGCTGCTTGCCGTCAACCATCTTGTTTGCGACACAGCAGTCGTACGGATTAATCTCAAATCCTTCCCTCTTAAGGGTCTTCACGAACTTCTTGTAGTACAATAGACTAGCTACCATCGTTCCGTAGATGGCATTCAAGCAGATGACAATCAGTTCCTTGTTTCCTTTCGAATCGGTGGTTACGTAATCGTCGTAGACTCCTGGAGCCACTTCCAATAGGAGATCCACCAGAGTACCTCGTAGCCTGATGACTGCCATATCCTTTGGATCCTCAACCCTCGTTTGAATAAAGGCGTTGGGAATATCGATCACTGCTACATCTCGTTCTTCTTCTGCATCAATGATGCATGAGATGAGTACCGCTTCCGTAGAGACTGTCTGTGAGCTAGCATCCTCCTTCGGGATGAAGCCACGTTGCTTGTTTCCGCCGGCGACCTGCCGACCTTTGATTGTTCCGTCCTTCTTAAGCTTGAGGAATAGATGGGATTCCAGAATCACTTTCTTCTGATCTGCCGTCAGGTCCTTATAGTGAACTGGTCGGAAAGTGTCCCTGAGATGGAGCTGTTTCACCTCGGACTTTGCCGCTTCTTCTCCCTTGGCGCCCCATGCTTTAATGCCAGCCTTCAGTGACATCTGGGTCGCTGATATCTGGGTCATAATAGCTTCTATTACAGTGGGCTCCTCGTCAATCGCTTGCTGGAACAACAAATGAGCATCTGGATGGAGAACACTCGGTAGTTCTTCCTCAGACTCTTCGTCTACTGTTTGTAAGTTCACATGAGCAGTAGAGTACCTCTGGCCGCTCATGCTGGGTTCGTACTGTCTCGTCGTTTGAACCCTGGTCCTAGTGGACCTGCGCACTCCTGTGCTTTCCTGTTGGGGTGCCGTATCCTGCGGTACCACTGTCGGCTCAGCCTGTGCTGTTGGTGCAGCTGCCTCTGCGACTGCCTGTGGAGGTGCTACTCGTGGAGAAGGTGGCTCCACGAGCGCTTCTGGTTCCACGTCAGGTGCCGGAGCTTCCACATTCGGCAGTGGAGCTTCCGGTGCATCCTCGATGAGTGGTGGTTCCGCGTCGCGATCATCAACTAGATCAGCAACTGCGTTTTGTGGGGCCTCAGAAACCGGTTGAGGTTCTTCCCCGTCCACTCCTGTGATCTCGGCGCGATAGTCCGCCTCATCACCTATGACTCGGTTCTTTCGATCCGTGAAGATCAGTTGCTCTGGCTGGTCCTTTCCCAGTTCATTCACACGAGCAATGACGGTATCGGGCATGGGAACAACTGTCCATGACCTCCGTGTAATCTTCTTTCCAGTATCCAAGGCCATAAACTTGAAACTGCCTTGTAAGTTCCCGCTAGGGCCCAAACAAATAGCGCCCCGCGTCCTAGCTGCCTGGCTGTTGCGGGGGGTGTCCTCCTCATGAACTTGGACGTAGTCGCCAACACGTAACTTAAGGTGTCGGTCGAAATCTAAATTCTGCCCTTCCATGATAACCTGAGGACTGTGGACTTTGGATATACCTCCTTTTGAAGGGAAAAATGTCAGCAATTTTGCTACATTTAACACTACGTGGACTGCCAAGAGTTTCGGGAGTTTGTTGAACGGGAGGCTGTGACGTACAGCTCTCGAGCGTTCCTTGACTACTCTGATTCGTCTCTCAATCTCCGGCACATGCTCATTCGGAGCTGCCAAATTAACTCGCGGTCCACCTTCCATTCCTTCTATTAGTCCCTGCAGCGGTCCAAACTCATTGTCCGCGTGCAGCGTTGTAATGAGGAAACCACGTTGTTTGTAAAACTTGTAGTGTGCCTCAAACGCTTTGAAGATCGTTTCCATCTTCCTATTGTTGAGCGTATTGACAGCCGTAAAGTCAATATTTCTGCTCAAAGAGATGAAGAACGGCATTCCATTGACAAAGAAAAGATCCGCTGTCAAAAATACGTTCTTCTGGAGCTCCATTAGCTCCCGGGGAATCCTCAGTCGATTCGCCGCCACATGAACAGGCTTTGTCCTTGTGGTTTTGCCTTTCAAACATGCAATATCCTTTCCCCAAATCGAGTGCGCACACTTGATGTCGTCAACAGTGACTGGGTTGTTGCGAATCTGACCACTCCTGACGATCCATTGAAAGTCAGTGTCAGAGGGAAACTGCAATGCTTGGTAGAGATTACGAGCGCGCTGTGCACCCTTAATCTGTCGTTTCGAGAGACCTTCCATGTTCTCGGAAACCGTATTGACAAACGCGGCATCTTTTGCATTCGCGGGATCCCAGTAGTGTAATCCTGAGCGATGCATCTTGAATAGCATATCCGGTAGTCCATGTTCCTTCCGATGGACCACAAATGCGGCGTCTTTACTGTTATAAGTGATATCATATTGTCGCCCGAGATTCTTCAAGCTAATGATATTGGCAATGGCGTCCTTGTCGTACCAAAGGCGACGGTGGTAGCCCTGTACTCGACACTTGTGCTTCAACTCTAGAGCACCGCCATTGGAATGGACCTTCGTTCCATGTGTTGCCTTTTTAATGTCATACACCAGGTCCTTATTGCACGCGAGATCCAGTGTCGACTGGCTGTCAATCAGCCACACTGTCCTCAGATCAATGTCGGAAAGCTTGTGAAGCTTCTTCCGCACTTTCTTGTTGGCAAGAATCGCGTTACGCATAGCCCTCCGTGACTTGCGCTTTTCATTCTGCGTTCCGCAGAACTGTAGACACGATACATCAGGAGCGAAGTCCTCTTCGATGTCAGTGTCGTAGGAATCCGAATCACTAAAGATGTGATCGAATCCGGTGGAGTATGGATCTGAATCGCTGAAAATGTGATCAAATCCGGTGGAGTCACTCTCCACCTCCTGGCTCTCGACCTCCTCGACGGAGTCAGAGTCACTACCAGGGTCTCCACTGAGATCGGGTAGGGAGTCGTCATCTGAATCACTACTACTCGAGTCTCTGCAGTCTAGATCGGGTATGGTATCACCATCCGAATCATGTTGTTGAAAGAATTGGAACATACTGAGATCTAGCGAGTCGTCTGAGTCACTAATATCGGATTCTTGTTCCGCTAAGGACTCAAGCTTGGTCTTGATCTGGGTGAAAGCCTTCTTTACACCTTTCTTGACCTTGTCGAGCTCACTCTTGCTCGACTTGCTTGACTTCTTGCTAGAAGTAGACTTGTCGTCCTTGTCCTTGCAATCATTTGGGCAGCAGGAAGCTGGATGTCCTTTCTCGCCGCATCTGAAGCATACTTTATCCTTCCACTTTGCTTTATTGTAGGGTGCATTGCCCCTTGAGGTATTTCCACCTCCGTTTCCTCCACCCTTGGAGGTTTGTTTGCCACCACCACCTCCACTACGGTCCTTACCACTTCCACCTCCTTGAGACTTCTGCGCAAAAGAACGGTCTTGTTCTTGCGTAGAACGTGTCACAACGGACTTAGTGTACTTGTCCAGTAGGTGAAGGGCCTGTTGCCGGTCGGTGGGATAATTATTAGTGTTGGTCGTGAACTGGTTCTGCAAGTCAAGTCGAAGCTTGGCATGCTGGGGCCCACTCTGTCGCAGGAAAGCGTACGCAAGGAATTCCTCCTGAGCTTTCTCATGCACAGTGGCCAGTTGTTCATCAGTTAGGTTGTCCATATCCACTGTAGGAAAGTCCCTTCTAGCAACAAATTTGCAGATGGAATCATGGAGCCAACCACAACCAACAGATTGAGCAACATCAATCTTAGTATTGAACTTCTCATAGTACTGGTCATCAGTAAGAGTGTTCTGGTGGTAACTGTATAGAGCTGTCATTTGCTCATACACAACGGCACACGGGTATTGGTCATCCGTCTGTGCCAGCACTGTCTTCTCAATCAGTGCTAGGATCTTGAGGGGATCTGATGAAGTGGAAACTTCATCCCAGTCAGGATCATGTTTCATTTTGTCGAGGAGAGGCTGAGAGCATTGACCCCAAATCAAGGAGAATGCTTGGCCTCTATGTTGGATAAGCTTTTCCAACCTTCCTCGGTAGGCGCGCCATGCGGTGGAATGCTCAGATCTGGCATCACCATGTGATTCAATTGGCGGTTCAATTGCAATCAGGGCGTCTGCTTCGTCCATGTCACACTGGTTCTGCACCAGTTTCATTTTGGCAGCGAGGGAATCGGCATCATTCTTGTCGATTTTCGCTTGGAGTTCTTTAGCCATCTCTTTCCTGACTTCTTGCTCCCTTTTGTGACGAAGCTGCCTGGCCTTCTCTTTGGCCTCATGGATGTCAATTGTCTCTTGAGAGTGCTGTGGCTTGTCAAGGACTAATTGTTTCCTATTCAACAGTTCATTGCTGATGTCCTGGCCATATTTTGTACCTGTGTAGCGGACAATTCTTTCACTGGTAGTCTTGAGGAGATCTGCAGAGTTCTTTTGGCCGATGGTGAACACATGTCCTTCCAACTCTTCACACAGACCTTTGTGTTTGATGGAGGGGGCTTTACTATTACCACCTCCTCCTCTTTTGGCTTTGTGGCCTTTTCCACTCCAGCCTTTGCCTCCTTTTCCTTTCGGCGGCATG
>JALZUE010000216.1 GCA_023301705.1 Alteromonadaceae bacterium
AGGTATACATAGCGCAATGGCGCCGCTCAGAGCAAGGACGCTACCTGCATTTATTAAGTGCGAACGCCCGTGTACTAAAAGGTTTACTGAAGACAACATAGTTTCCACATCCTTGTGGTTAATCGATGAGTTCAGAGTAAACAAATACTTTTTCGCTGGCAACATAGCGCACAGCGTAGTACGAAAAACTACTGGATACACGTATAGTTTTTAGTGATTGTGTGCTTGTCGGATGTAGCGTTAAGTTTTAAATTAGACGCATGAAATCAAGCTTAAAAGCAAACTACCTACCTGCAACCCTCGCAAGAACAAGAAAAATCAAGTCAATGTAATGTCGGATCTAATGAGTGTTGTGAGTTTCGCCCCTCCCCCATTCAAGTGACAACTTTGGATGCCCGAACCGCTTCACGTGAGAGCTACTTAGCACAGTACTACGGCACGCAACGTGTTTTGCAGTTGAAGCTGGTTTGGTTCACTACGACCCATACAGTCAAATGCAGTCAACTTCACGAATATTCTCCATTATTGACTTCATAGCTGAGGAAGCCTTTTATGCCGTCCAGAACAGAGATCAGACAAGCCCGAGTTTTAACTTGACCAGCAATGCCGATGCAGTGCTTGACCAACTCCTAGAAGATGGGCAAGACCTACAAGATATAAGCGGCTTGTCGATGCTTTGAACTCAAACGACAGCATAAACGCAAACGGATTGGGCCAGAGCACCACCATCACAGCAAAACAAACTAGGCAAGTTACGCTCCAACTGGTCATTCACGATGGTACGGCTAGTCAGTCACATTGAGAGCAAATAATCGAGGCTGTGTAGTCGCTGAGAGTGCAGTAAAGTATGCCACGATGAGTAGTGGTGGTGGCACAAGGCAATATTTTATACAACCATTGATTTTTGCCTTTGTCAATAATATGTTTTGCAAGAAGCAAGAACTCGTCTCGGATTGTTCAGCCAACCCAACATGGAATTAATTGATGAACGAGCAGTAATCTGAAGCCTAGAAAAATGTAGTATGTTGCACGTCCGATATGAGACATAAATCACAAAACCTTATTAGTTAACTAAATTTGCTCAAATCATGAATTTGAACGATTACTAATTTGTAGTGTCTACTCTATGATCTGGCATCCACGTCGTACTTCCAACAGCACGTTGAAAACATCACTCGGACTCAAGGTCGTGCGTTTCAACAGCTCTCAACAGCAAGAAATCCAACATCATGGTTCGCTCCAAATTCCAACCTAGTTTGATTCTCCGCAAAATCATTGCTTGCTCAGTATTACTGATGAGCCAGCAGGCATTCTCTCAAAATGCTAACGATCAAGAACGAATTGCAGGGGTTTCTCGTGCCGTGAGTGCACTGGAGTCTTTTGGTGAACAGTCTGGAAGCTTTACTGTCAGCGGTGGTGGCTTCGATGGGAAAGGACAAGGATGGTTTAACCACGTATCAGGAACATATCCCGACTCCATTTCGAACAAACTTGTTGAGCTGGGACATCTCTCCACGCCTGTACCCAGAGATCCCCTACACCGTATTGTTGGGGAGTTTAGTAACAATGATTTTCTCGTCTACCGGTGCAAAGACCGGATTGCGGTATTTTCTAAATCCAATACCATAGTGCCCAGCACTTCCGACCAAAACTGGTGGGGCGATAATAATTGCACTAACTTCCCCATAGACAAAAACAATACCTACTTCCAACTAAGCAAAGAGCTTTCAAATAATTCAATAGACGATGACGAGCAAAGAATCGATCAGGTTGCTCAGGTGTTAACAGCTCTGGAATCTTTTGCCGTGAGATTTGGCAGTTATACGGTTAGCGGTTCCGGGTTTGCTGGTCAAGGGCTAGGATGGTTCCACAGGACAGGTGGTTCATACCCTGATTCCATCTCGAACAAGCTTGTCGCATTAGGACTCTTGTCTACTCCTGTGCCGAAAGACCCTTTGCACGCTACCCCAAGCGAATTTAGCACGAATGATTTTCTTGTTTACCGATGCAGAGATAGAGTTGCTGTCTTCTCAAACGCGCAGGCCATTGAGCCCAGCGCATCAGATAAGAACTGGTGGAACGACAACAATTGCACCAACTACCCCATAGACAACAAAGGTCACACCTACTTTCAAGTGAGCAAACCTTCGCCAAATAGCGATCCTGTTAGCATAGATGGCCTTGACGAAAAATATACATTGGTATTTGAGGACAACTTCAGCGGCTCACGGCTAGATCCTGAGAAATGGGACACAGGACTACTCTGGGGGCCTTATTTTACAATCAACAACGAGGAGCAAATGTATGTCGATACTTTAGGCATGCATTCAGGAGAAAGCCACTCGCCGTTCGAATTTACCGGTTCTACATTAAAAATTAACGCTACGGCTGTTTCCGACACAGTGCCAGTCCCAGCTCGTCCTGATTTCTTTTTTTCTGATGGCTCGAGAAATCCCATTTGGAGGCCAAATGATTATTCCGAGTACCGGTACAACGGACCGACTGTAAACAACGGTGTTTCGAATCCTGGTTACCAAGAAGAAGATGTGAATTACCTTTCGGGCATCATCACCTCATACGATTCGTTCAAAATGACGCATGGCTACGTGGAAACACGCGCTAAGTTACCAGGAGGCCGAGGTTTGTGGCCTGCCTTTTGGTTGCTGACCACTCATTATGTCGAAGATGTGCCTGAAATCGATGTCATGGAATTCCTGGGCCAAGATGTAGATAGACTATACAACACGTATCACTACTTCGATATTGAAGACGGCTACAGAAAAATATCCACACCATCATTTCAAGTTCGTGCAGATGATTGGACACAAGACTTCCACACGTTCGGTATGGCATGGAGCCCAAATGAAATAGTCTGGTATGTCGATGGAAAAGAAACGCATCGAATAACTGATAGTGACTACGTTATTGCCAACCAAGCCATGTATCTAATTGCAAACTTGGCTGTAGGTGGAAATTGGCCGGGCTCGCCTGATGCGAGTACACGGTTCCCAGCGACGTTCGAAATCGACTACATTCGTGCTTATGAACGCAAGCTGACTCCTACACTTAACCTGAGCAAGGACTACGCCTTGCAGTTCAGCGATGAATTTAATGGCACGACCTTGAACCCCAACAAATGGAACACACACCTGCTCTGGGGACCTTACCTCACCATCAATCGCGAGGAGCAATATTACGTAGATGCTTTGGGTTCTGATGCTCCAAATACTACCAGTGCAAACACGCCGTTTGTCGTCGATAACGGCATACTTTCGATCACCGCTCGGGAAAAGGGAAGAGCAAACAGTTTCCCCATACCGGAAGCCTTACCTGGCATTGATGACCCTATCTGGAGAAATTTCCGATCGTTCGCTCGAAATCCGGGATACGCTCCCGAAAACCTCAACTACACATCGGGCATCATCACCTCCTACGATGCCTTTAAATTCTCTTACGGCTACGCAGAGGCAAGAATGCGCCTCCCATCAGGCCACGGCTTGTGGCCAGCATTTTGGTTACTCAATGGCTATTACGTGGGTGAGCAACCTGAGATCGATATTATCGAAGCTCGTGGTGGACAACCTAACCGTATTTCTCACAACTTCTACACCAATAATGGTGGATTAAATCCGTCAGATTCAGAGACAGTATTAAACCCGCAAACGGAGCTGGGATACACTGGGGACTTTCATCGGTATGGCGTGCGCTGGCGTCCAGGACGCATCGACTGGTATATCGATCGTGAAATCGTACACACCTACGAAACCTCCGACGCAGGCCCTGTCCCGTATCAAAACATGTACGTGATTGCCAACTTGGCGACTGGCGGAGATTTTTTCGTGCACCCCAACGACGAGTACGTGAGCCCAGTTGGCGATAACGCTATTCCAGCAAGCCTAGATATCGACTACATCCGTGTCTGGCAGGAAAAGCATAAAGACTGATAGATTGCAGGGAGGGTACTAGAACAACCACCGACCCATAGTGATTGCAAAATCCCTCCCAATAAGTCAACGCTGCTTCTGGCTCAATCTTCGGGATGGGGTTTTATTCCCTACCGATGGTAGGGTTGCAATTTTCAGTACTCAGCCAAGCCCGTGACCCGTAAGGTGAAATGCCCAAACAACACACAGGTGTTTAAAGGGAATTTTGCCAAGCGGTGAATGTGGTCAGAATCCAGAGCCGACGGTTAGGGTTCGGATTGGAGAAGGTCGTTCACGGTGTACTTGAGCAACAAGCCAGATTCCAGAGCCGGTTTTCAACCTCTTAAGTGACGTGTAAACCCCCTTACGTAATTGCCAAGTCAGCCACATGCCTTGGTGGGCGCATTGCCACACAATCTGGCGATTGCCAACGGATTACCAGCGAAGCATCGCGTTTACGCAACCATCAACTACGCCAATAATTCTAGTGTTAAACGGATCCTGCACCTTGACTAATGGCAAGGCACCAATCTCAAACACTTTGCCTGTGCACCGCTCGCCATACAACACTCAGCGTGTCAAGAACAACTACTGGATACAAATATAGCCTAGTGTAATTGTGCACTTGCCCGACTCAGCTTTGGGTTTTACATTAGGTTCATGAAATCAAGCGCAAGTCAAAGTGTCCTATCTGTAGCCATCGCCCGAGAATTGTTTTTAGGTGCCGCCATGGTTTTATCCAGCGCGGCTTTTGCTAGTTCCAACCTTAGCGTGTTGCCTATTGGCGAACGGAGCCCGATTAACATGCCTCCCCTGCCACTAGTCACCTCAGAGGGTGATGTCTACAGTGTCTTTGATACAGACCACCAAGAGCACAGCTTTCGCTTAGATTCCGCTGGTCAGTTTGAAGCTTTGGGAAATACTGCAGGGCATTTGACGCACCTCTCTGGCTCGGTCTATCGTTGGGTAGACGAGAACGGAGAAGATCATGTGCTGACGCAATTGAGCGTTGCAGGAGAATGTACAGCGCATGATGCTGGTACAGATGCTAATGGGGAAACTGAGCGCACGCCAGATCAGAATCAAGAGTCGGAGCAAGAACAAGAACAAGAACAAGAACAAGAACAAGAACAAGAACAAGAGCAAGAGCAAGAGCAAGAACAATCAAGTCAGTGTGATGTCGACTCTGATGAGCCCTATGAGTTTCGCCCTACCCCCATTCAAGTGACAACATTAGATGCCCGACCCGCTTCATGTGAGAGCTACTTCGTGCAGTACTACGGCACGCAACGTGGTTTTGCAATCGAAGCTGGTTTAACTCACTACGATCCATACAGCCAAATGCAGTCAACTCTGCGAACATTTCCCATTGTTGATTTCATTGCTGAGGATACTTTTTACGTTGTACAAAGTAGAGATCTGGCAAGCCCGAGTTTCAATTCGACCAGTAATGTCGATGCTCTGCTGGATCAGCTTCTTGAAGATGGACAAGACATACAGGATCGGTTTATCGATGCTCTGGAATCAGATGGCAGCATTCAAGCTAGCGAATTGGGCGAGAGCACCACCATCACACACGAGCAAATCAGGCCAGTCACACTGCAACTGGTTATTCGTGACGGCATAGCA
>JALZUE010000217.1 GCA_023301705.1 Alteromonadaceae bacterium
TAGTTAATATATTAACTAATGAGTATAAGTAGCTTTATTATTCATGTTTTATAATGATAAAGCTTAAGTATATTACTTAGGCTTTTTCACTTTTATTTATTGCTGTTTTTAATCTAAGCACTGTTTTATTTTATCTTTATTAATTTTATACTTTTTAATTTTCGAAGCTAAAGTTGTTGGCTTTAAGCCGAGTAATTCAGCTGCGCCATTAGCTCCATATATTTTACCTTGGCAGCTTTTAAGCGCTTGCTCAATATTCCACTTTTCTAAGGCTTTATGTTCAATTGCACTCATTAACTTTGAGGTAGTGGGTGCTTGTATATTGCTTTCAGTTGTCAGTGTTTCTGTGATTAATTCGTCAAATGAAATTCTATCTGCTTTCGCTAAAATGATTTGCCGTTCAATAATGTTTTCTAATTCACGTATATTACCAGGCCAGCTATACTGCTCTAATAGTTTCATTTGCCCTAAAGACACCTTTAATTGTGTTTTATTTAATTGAAGGCATACTTTACTAATGAAGTGATTAACTAATAAAGGTAAATCAACTACTCGCTCACGTAATGCGGGTGAATGAATAGGAAATACATTTAACCTATAGTATAAGTCTTCTCTAAATTTCCCTTCTTTTACTAATCGTTCTAAATTTTGATTTGTTGCCGAAATAACTCTTACATCAAGATTACGAGTTTTCGAATCACCAACTCGTTCAAATTGTTGCTCTTGTAATACTCGTAACAACTTACCTTGTAACTGAATAGGTATTTCACCTACTTCGTCTAAAAATATAGTGGCACCGTTAGCGAGTTCAAAACGTCCTATACGATCAGATATTGCACCAGAAAAGGCACCTTTTACATGACCAAAAAATTCACTTTCAAATAAATCTGCAGGTATTGCAGCGCAATTTACACGAATTAAAGGGCGCGCTTTACGATCACTTTCTTCATGTATTGCTCGGGCAATGAGTTCTTTACCTGTACCTGATTCACCAATAATTAAAACGTTAGCATTGGTGGGGGCAACTAATTCTATTTGCTGAACCATATGCTTTACTTGTGGGCTTTTACCAATTATTTTATGGTGATTAAAATCAGCATTTAATTCTTCAAGTAAATAGGCATTTTCCATTTCTAGTTTATGTGTGAGTAATTCAACCTCTTTCTTGGCTTCAATTAAATTAGTTTGAATACGTTTACGCTCTGTAATGTCTCTGAAAATTACAACCGCACCAATTAATACACCAAACTCAGTTACGGGTGTACTTTTATATTCAACGGGAATAGGGTGTCCGTCTTTTGACCAAAATACTTCGTCGTCAACACTATGAATAGCACCATCACTAAATGCTGCATAAATAGGACAATCGTGAGTATGATAATGGCTACCGTCAGGGTGTGTATGATGCATTACATCATGTATTTTTTGGCCAATTAAGTCGTCACGTGTCCAACCAGTAATTTTTTCGGCGGCGGCATTAACAAAAGTCGCTTTGCCTTGTGCATCAACGCCATAAATACCATCACCCACTGCTTTTAATAATAGTTTGTTATGACGTTCGATTTCTTCAAAGGCGGTTTCATTTTGAAACCAATGAGTTAAACCTGAACGGTAGTTAGACTCAACTACCGCATTGTGGTACCTAGCAAAGCTATCTTCACTATTTTCGCAGCTGAATAATATGTTGTTTTCGATAACGTTACCGCATATGTCTAAATGAATGACTTGGTTATTTATGCTGATACTTAAATCGCTTGACCATGCTTTGTCTTGTTCGAATATTTGTTGTGTGAAATTAACTAAGTTTTCAAGGCAGTTTGAAAAAAATTCAGTCACTGTATATTGCGTAATTTTAACTTTGCTAATGTTAAACATATCAATAGCTTGGTTATTTACTTTGAGTATTTTGTTATTTACTGGATCAATTAATAACATTGCGGTGGGCGTGTGCATAAATAATTTATCAAGCATAGTAAGTTCGGCCATAAAGTGAGTTTTCATAAGTTAATACAATTTTTATACCTAATCACGACTTATCGTTGTTTTAATCACGAATTTTCGTTCATCACGATTTATCGTTGTTTTTGGTTTGGTATATTTCATCAATTTAACCTGTTGTTTTAATTGGTTAAATTGTTAGTTTTCTTTGTTGGCATAATTATCGCTTAATAGAATTCAAGAATTTTGATTTATACAACAATTTTTGATTACGTATTTTTATACTGAATATGAGTGCTTTAAATAAAAACATATTTTGATCCAATAAAGTGCGTTTTTTTTAAATATTTTATTTAGGTATAAAAAAATTAAACACTTTTTTAAATTTTATGAGGAATTTCATCAATGATGACACGTAACGAAGTAACTGAATTAATTGTAGTGCAAAAACTATATAAAAAGCTGTCGTGGGGCGATTTAGCTGAAACAATTGGCCTAAGTAAAGAATGGACAACAGCCGCATTATTAGGACAAATGACACTAACAGCAGAGCAAGCTGAAAAAATTGGTACGAAGTTAGCTTTACCAGAAGAAGCGGTTCTTCAATTACAGATAGTGCCATATAAAGGTTCACTACCAACGGCTGTTCCAACAGATCCTTTAATTTATCGTTTTTATGAATTAATTAGTGTTTACGGTACTACGTTTAAAGAACTTATTCATGAAGAGTTTGGTGACGGTATTATGAGCGCAATTGATTTTAATATGGATTTACAGCGTGAACCAAATGAAAACGGCGATAGAGTACAAATTTTATTAAGTGGTAAGTTTTTACCTTATAAAACATATTAATACCACTTATATTTTTAAAACTGAATTTTAAAGAATTACCAATTAAATAACAAAAGAGGATTACTACATGGCTTATTTAGAACCAAGTGAATTTGCAACCAAAATGGTTGATTCCGGTGAGCAAAAGGTCTTTATGTCAACTAAAGATACTGTTATTCGTGCATATATGGCCGGTGCCATTTTAGGTTTAGCAGCTATTTTTGCTATTACCGTTGCAACTAAAACAGGTAGCCCAATATTAGGTGCATGTTTATTCCCTGTGGGTTTCATTATGCTTTATTTAATGAAATTTGATTTATTAACAGGTGTATTTACACTTGTGCCTTTAGCATTATTTGATAAAAGACCTGGTGTAACGGTTAAAGGGTTATTAAGAAACTGGGGGTTGGTTTTCATTGGTAACTTTGCCGGAGCAATGACCACCGCCTTCTTCATGTCCTTTATTTTAACCTATGGTTACTCAACTGATGGTGGTGCAATTGCCGCTAAAGTAGCAACAATTGGTGAATCAAGAACCGTAGGGTATCAAGAACATGGTATTGGTGGTTGGATTACAATATTCATTCGCGGTATGTTATGTAACTGGATGGTTTCAATGGGTGTTGTTGGCGCATTAATTTCAACATCAGCTGGCGCTAAAATGGCTGCTATGTGGATGCCAGTAATGTTGTTCTTCTTCATGGGTTTTGAGCATTCAATTGTTAACATGTTTTTATTCCCATTCTCTATGATTATGGGTGGTGACTTCACTGTTTATGATTACTTATTATGGAATGAAATTCCAACAGTATTAGGTAACCTTGCAGGTGGCTTATTATTAGTAGGTTTACCACTTTACTTAACGCATGTTAAAACGTCTGCGTCTCGTAAAGCGTCTTAATACGATTAGTTTAAATAGCCTTTAATGTCATATTTAAGATATAACATTTAAGCTATAAAATACTTAAGTATAAATTTAAAAGGCTTCGTAATTTTTACGAAGCCTTTTTTATTGTCTGAATATAAGCGTTTACACTCAAGTGTTATGCGTGAATTTTATCCATAACGAAACAACCAATAAAACTAAGAGTGTTATTTATTTTGTATAAAACAGGTTAGTATCAATAAAACTATTCGTTTCATACTCAAGGCAGAGTTAATTATGTGGGCATATTTACAAGGCGATAAAGCGTTATTCACTAAAAGAAATATAGGAGTGTTATTACCTTTATTATTCTTTATTTATGGTTGTACATTAACTGATGAATCAGCGAACTCTAAGTTGTTATTAGAAAACGCTTCCTCCCAAAATACGCTAGCGCTTGATTCCATTATCAATATTAATAATCGCTGGGTCACTACCGAAAAAACAGCACGCTTAGCGCAATTACACCCTACTGATGGTCATATCGTTTATGGCCAATATAGCAACGAAAAACGAAACAACCGAAATAATATATTACCCGACTTTTCCTATGCGGGTTTTAAAAAAGGCGG
>JALZUE010000218.1 GCA_023301705.1 Alteromonadaceae bacterium
GTTTAGATAGTGATATTGATAAAAATAACAAAAGTGTACTAATACACGCAGGTGCAAGTGGTGTTGGTAGTGCAGCTATTCAATTAGCAAAGCAAGCTGGTTATTATGTGGTAGTAACGGTTGGTAATCAGGAAAAGCAACAGGCATGCCTTTCATTAGGAGCCGATGTTGCATTAAATTATCATGATGTTGATTTTGTACAATGGAGTAAAGCGCACCAACCGTATGGTTATCATATTATTATTGACGTAGTTGCAGGTGATTACATTAATAAAAATATTCAGGTTGCAGCGCTTGATAGCACTATTGTTGTATTGTCATTATTAGGCGGTAGATTTAGCGAGAGTATTGATGTTGCTAAACTCTTACTCAAACGTATTACAATTAGTGCATCAACATTAAGAAACCGTTCTCATGAATATAAAGACCAATTAATTAATCGTTTTATTGATGATTTTTATACTTTACTCGAACAACGAAAAATTACGCCACTGATTGATTCCGTGCATCAATGGCAGCAAGTTGAGCAAGCACATCAGCACATGGAAAGTAATCGTAATATTGGAAAAATAGTATTAACGCTTGAAAATTAATATTGTTAATACTTAAGCTAAAAATATAAAGTTTTTATATGAATTAGTATTTTAATCGCTCGTGCTTAAATTTACCTTCCTTTTTATTAATCATGACTATACTTCAATGCAGTGTTGTTAATTATATATTCGTAATGATGATTTTTTCATATAAAACAATAGACTATTTATCATGAATCATATTTACATTAAGTATTTTACTGCTATATAAATGTGTATTTTAACGCACTTTACATACAAACAGATTGAACGATTAAAAATATTAAAGGAATAATCGACTATGAAAATACGCTTTTTATACTTACTACTTGTTTTACTTTTTCCCTTTTCGTCAAGCCATGCTGCGACTAGCGAAGGTGCTGAAATCATTAGTTATCAAACCTTTGGTGAAGGGGTTATGGTAACTAAAGCTAAAATGGCGCCGATATCGGGTACAGTAAGTAATATTTTTTTCTATAACAGAGCTGATGAGCCGTGGAATGGAAATAAGTGGTATGAATATGATTTTGAACTAAGAGGTGCGCACCCCAAAAGTGCTTGGTCACAAATACGAGTAAGAGAAAATGATGGTGGTCAGCTACGTGATGCACCTGTAAATATTAGTATGAGTGAAAATATTGGTGAGAAGTTTTTTCATTATGTACTTGTAAGAAAAGATAATCAGTATATCTATGATGTACGTGAAACCTTTGACATTACTACTTATGACTTTACTAATGCTGAAGCTCATAAGGGGAACTCTGCGTCAGTTGTTGTTGGTGGGCCTCGTATTTATATGACCGGTGGCCGTATTGCTAACATTCCTATGGTTGAGGAGTTAGACTTTAGTTTAGGCATTACAGCTTTTGATAATAATTGGGCAGGGCGATTACCTAATAATGCTTACCATGGTGATTATGTTATCGACTTTGCACGTTTTTATGAGTTTTCAGGTGATACCTTAAACACATTTCCACAGTGGCAAGATGAATTTAACAATAACTATTTAGATACGAGTAAGTGGTTTGCTGCTTCATGGACTTTTGCTAAAACTCAATTTACACCTGATAATGTAGCTTTTGAAAATGGTTATATGATTTTATCTGTAAATCGTGGTGATATTGCAAGTAGTATAAGTACTACCAATATAGCGCTTAATGGCACTGCGACACAATCAACAACTGCATATGGTGGGCTAGCTACTCGTGCAATTGATGATAATCGAAATGGTGTTTACAGTCGTGGCTCTGTTACTCATACAGAAAATAAAAGTAATTCATGGTGGCAAGTTGAATTTGACGAGCAAAGTCAAATAGATCAAGTTGTTGTTTATAACCGAACAAATAATTGTTGTATTGCTCGTTTAACAGATTTTTCAGTATCAGTATTAGATGATAATGATAATGTAGTTTGGACAAAGTTTTATTCAGCATATCCATCGCCTTCACTCACTATAGATGTTAATACGTTAGGTAAAAAATTACGTATTAACCGTAATGGTGTTTTATCTTTAGCAGAAGTTAATGTCTATGGTGCTTCAGCGCCATAAGCCTATAGAAAAAACTAAAATACCTAAGCCTTTTTAGGTAATAGTTAGCACTTAATGATATATCTCATTAAGTGCTAACTTTAAGATGCTTCACAAATGCATATTTTTAATCTTATCTTTTATCTTTTTTTGGGCAGACTAAAAGTTATCCCACTTTATATTGACATTAGTATTCAATAAAACGACAATCTAACTGAGAATCATTATCACTAAGGTTTGTTGTGTCACATTATTTTTCAGAGTTTTCGGTTCAAGAGCCTGCAATTAATCAGCTTCGTTATAAAATTCGTTACGCCAAAGAAGAAAATAACCCAAGTTTGTTATCGCTTTGGTTTTCTATGGAAGATAGTGTTATGAATGATAATAGCCTTGAGTGCTGGAAACTATATTGTGCACAATTTAAATTATTAATAGACACATTGAGTGATGATTTACTGCCGCAACATTGGCGAATGAACTGTTTAAATAATATTTATAAACCGCTGTGTTCATTACAGCGAATTGCCATTAGCTCAGATCAACTAAAGCATTTAAATCAGTTGTATTATGAGTTAAGAGTCGTTAGCAATTTTTTTCAAAATGGGCTTTCAGCCTAAACTTACTTCTAAGGAAAATACATGGTTCACCGAATCGAAAAAGACAGTATGGGCGAATTAAAAGTACCATCTCAAGCATTATACGGCGCACAAACACAGCGAGCGGTTAATAACTTTCCTGTAAGTGGACAAAGCATGCCTAAAGCCTTTATTGAAGCTTTATTGCTGGCAAAGTCAGCTGCAGCTTCGGTTAATGCAGAACTAGGATTAATTCCATCTGAAATGGCTCAAGCGATTATTGACTCTGTTAATGAGTTACTTAAAACCCCCGATATGATGGATAATTTTCCTGTCGATGTTTACCAAACTGGCTCAGGTACAAG
>JALZUE010000219.1 GCA_023301705.1 Alteromonadaceae bacterium
TCAAAGCCAAAACAAACAAAGAAGAAAATTAAAGAACCAGCAAACGCCGCAATGGGTAATGCTTTTGCTGATGCTTTAGCTAAATTGAAAAAGTAAGGTTTAATTTTCTATTAATCTATTTTAGTGAGTTATTAATAAGTAGCCATATCACATTTTTATATTATAAAACGTGCTATGGCTATATTGATGTTAGGTTAGCGCTTGTACACCTTATCCACAACCTACTGTGGTATTGAATAAAATATCTGTGTTTTCTCTAAGCGCCATGTGCTACCAAGGTCTGTAGTATTCTCAAGTGTTTCAACACCGTTTTCAGTATGAGAGGTAGAAAATATTCCATTATATTTTGTCATCCATACTGTATTGGTAAAATAATTATTACCTTCAACTTTGTACCAAGATTCATTCTTATCATTCGACACATAAAGACCGCCACTACTGAATTCGCTATTACTTTCTAGTATAAAGTTATCATTTATAAATAGTGGCGCCGATACATTTATCGAGTAGGGAGAATTGGTTGGCAACCACGTTTCACCACAGTTATGGCTTAAGTTAGTTTTAGAAAATAAGCCGCTTAAACCATAATTTGATGAGGTTAAAATACCAACAGAGTCATTAGCAAGAGAAGTAGAAATAGATATTGTAGAACGGTTCTTTGGCAAAGGGTTACTTAACCATTGTTTAGTCGAATAATCAAAGCAGTGAATTGATGTTTCTTTTTGAGTGGTGAAACCAATACCATTAGTGCGATGCCAATAAAATACTTTGTGTGCTTGATTAGGCTCATTCGTATGTAATTTAGTTTTTTTACTAAGTTGCCAATCGTTACTGAATAACGAATGTGATTGATAAAGTTCAGAATAACCATTACGTTCTAAGCCAATAAACCAGGTATTGTTATTGCTTGATGAAGCGATAAATACAGTAGTACCTTCAGGTAAGTTACCTCTAGTTACTGTGTGTGCTTTACCATTTTTTTCGATGCGATATAAGGCGCCGAATTCGTCAGCGACGATAGCGATATTATTATCGATATCGTAAGGGTATACAGCCGTTATTTTATTAAAGTTGTTATTTTGTGATAACACTTGCCATGTTGAATTTTGAGAACGAATTAATAGTGTGCCTAACTGAGTACTGACAATTATTTCACCTTTATTTGTTTCAACAAGGTTCGAAATACCTTGAGGGTGAGACAGCGCCAACTGTTCTGCAATATCATTTGTATTATGAGGTGTTAACCAACCTGTAGCGTTAGTAAATGTTGTTAATAAAAGTTCGTCTTTAAAATAATTATCTACTATTACATCGTTTGTCGTTATTAATTGACTACGTCCGATAGCAACGTCATTACTTGCGTGCTTTTCAGAAACAATTAATCGACCAAGATCTGTACGAGTATTATTCGTAACTATAAAATGACCGACAATATCCAAATCGTTTATGTTAAGTGCTGTAATTTCACCAGTAAGGTAAACACTTATGCCTGAAATGTGATATTTCCCATTAGGCAAAGAGCCAAAAAATAAGGAAGTACTTATCGATTGTTTAGCTATTTTATTGAGCAGCGTGTATTTTTTCTTTTTGTCGCTGGAATCAATTTGTTGAAATGTAATTGAATGAATTGGTGGTAAGTTAATTGTACTAGTGGTTGTTGATACAATTACTTTCCCATTGTGTACTTTATGCTTTGTCTCTTTATTTATGCTTAAAACTGGTTCTGGTTCCGTTTTTACTTCTGCATTTGTTTGGGGGATTTTTTTTGTCGGTTTGTTGAGAATGACTTCTTTTGTTTTCTTTGTGCTTTTGTCGTTAATAGTTGCTGGGGCAGGTATGTCGGTATCAGTGGCTATTGATGTGACTATTTCAGGTGATTGAGCTTTAGCTAACGTGGTAACTTTACATCCTTGAATAATGAACATGAATAATACGATAGTTATTATGTTTCTTAACATTGTAATTTTCCTTTGTTGTTTTGAGCCTGAATAAATAGTTAGGTATGAAATGTAGGTTGTTAATGTTTAGGAAGGTAAATATTCATTTTGAAAAATGCATTCTATTTTTACACCGACAGTATCAAAAATAAATAATTGAGTGACTTGGGTTTCTTGATTCACAATTGTTCGAAAACTTACGTTATATTGGTTTAAACGCTCTACAAAAGCGTGAATATTGGTCAATGTAAAAGCGATATGATCAAGATAGCTTTTACTATTTTTCGGTAATAACTCTTTCGTTTCAAAAATATGTAGTACCGCTTTTTCTTGGTGATATAACCAGTAGCCGTGACGTGCTAGCTTTGGTCTAAAACCCTCGATTAAGTCAAAAATATTTTCATAAAAGTTTTTTGTTTCAACTAATAATTCAGTGGGTACATCAATATTAAAATGATCAAAAATCATATCATGCCTTATTTTTATTTTTTGAATGCAAGTGCCGCACATATAAATGAAACTGTTAATGCGCCAATAGCTAATATGTTATGCTCAGTAGTATATAGCAAGGTTGCAGCAATAAAATTAGCGCCAGAAAACACACTAAATATTACATGGGTATTTTGTTTTTTCTGGTTTTTAGCTAACTCATTAATGAGAAGAGCTTGTTTATGATTAGCTTGTAACCCGGACGTTAAATAGTCATAAAATAAATCAGGTATTTCAGGTAGCTTTTCATTCCAAAAGGGCAAGTTCGCTTTCACTTTTGAAAATATAGCTTTAACGCCCATTTGGTCTTTGATCCAGTTTTCTAAAAATGGTTTAGCCGTTGCCCATAGATCAAGCTGAGGGTATAGCTGGCGACCTAAACCTTCAATATATAAAAGCGTTTTTTGTAGCAAAACCAGCTGAGGTTGTACTTCCATGTTAAAACGGCGTGCAGTACTAAATAAGCTTACCAATACTTGCCCAAAAGATATTTCAGCTAATGGCTTATTAATGATTGGCTCGCAGACAGTACGAATGGCTAATTCAAGATCGTCAACATTGGTATCTGCCGGCACCCAACCTGAATCTACATGAAGCTGTGCTACTTTGCGATAATCTTGGTTAAAAAAGGCGACAAAGTTTTCAGCTAAGTAGCGTTTGTCTTCTTGGTTTAATGTACCCACGATACCAAAATCAATGGCGATCCATGTTGGGTCTTCAGGAGTTGAGGCATCAACAAATACATTACCTGGGTGCATGTCAGCATGAAAGAAACTATCACGGAACACTTGAGTAAAAAATACAGAAACACCACGTTCGGCCAGTAGTTTCATATTAACGCCACGTGCTTTTAACGTGTCAATATCACCAACACCAATACCATAAACGCGCTCCATTACTAAAATGTTTTTATGACAATATTCGTTGTAAACTTCTGGCACATAAAGAATTTTATCTTCATCATGCCCTTGATTAAAGTTATGTCTCAATAAAGTCGCATTGGCTGATTCTTTAAGCAAATTAAGCTCTTCAATAATGGTTTTTTCATATTCAGCAATAACTTCTTTAGGTCGTAAACGCTTACCGTCATTGAATAACTTCGCCATAATGCCGGCAAACATTGTCATCACTTTAACATCAGCAATAATTGTTTCGCTAATATCTGGGCGCAACACTTTTATCACAACTTCTTTTTCTTGGTTATTGTGCAGTAAGGTTGCGGTATGTACTTGCGCGATTGAAGCTGATGCTAAAGGTGATATATCGAAGTTTGAAAACATCTCGTTAAAAACATCTTCACCGATGGCATCAATGATTATTTGCTGTGCTACTTCACCTGAAAAACTGGGTACTTGATCTTGAAGTAATGCGAGTTCAGAAGCGAATTCGTCTGATAATAAATCTCTACGAGTTGATAACATTTGGCCAAATTTAATAAATACAGGACCAAGCGCTTCTATTGCTAAGCGAAAGCGTTGAGCTTCACTTTTATTTTTATGCTGATTACGTAGCCAAAATATACTTACGCGTAAAAACCTAACATACCAAGGCTTATGCTTTTTAGGTATTAATTCGTCTAACCCAAATTGAAGAAAGATTTTTACAATGTTATAAAGTCGTAAGCTACTCACATATACCCTTATAGTGTTATTGATTGATTAAAGCCGTTAAACGGGCTAACCGTTCGGTAAGATTTTTCGTATCGTTATCTAAAGTGGTGACAGATTGATGAAAACGGTTCAGTTCATATTGTGTAACGAGTAAATGCTTTTCATGAATAAGCCATTCACTTGCGTCGGCTGAGATTTGACTCGTTGCAAATTCACCCTTACTTTTTAACCACTGGCCAAATTGTCCTAATTGGTATGTAGGAATATCACCAATATGTTTTGCAAGTTCTGATTGCCAATCAATATTGATATTGTCAACGATGCTTGCAAATTGTTGGGCAACTTTAATGTCACCTTGTAAATCAAGCTTATTTTTCTTAATGAGTTCAGTTAATTGTTGTTCTTGTTTTAATTGCCACAAGGTTTTTAAACTTGTACGAATACTGCAATCACTCACTAGTTCATCAGATATATCATTGTTGCCATTGTGCGTAAGCACATTAATATAGCGCGCAGTTTTAACTTGATTGACTTCACTGTTAGCATACTGTGTTGAATCATTAATATGAAAGAGTAACGAAAAGCCTAATTCATCTAAATATACTGACAGTGTTTTTTCTTTTAAGGTGTGCAAAGTGTTATTATTCATATTAAGCGATAGTGCTTGGTTGATAATAATTTCTAATGCAGCAGATAAAAACTGTTGTGTCATAAGCATAGACATAAATTAAAATTTATAGCCTTTATGTAATGCAACAATACCACCCGTTAAGTTTTTAAAGCTGGTTTGTTCGAAGCCAGCGTTATTCATCATTTCTTTGAGTGTGTTTTGATCTGGGTGCATGCGAATAGACTCTGCTAAGTATTGGTAACTTTCGCCATCTTTAGCGACCAATTCACCCATTTTAGGTAAAATATTAAATGAGTAAAAGTCGTAAGCTTTGTTTAATAATTCATGTTCGGGTTTTGAAAACTCTAAAATAAGCAAGCGACCACCCGGTTTTAGAACTGAATAAATAGAGCGAAGTGCTTTATCTTTATCTGTTACATTACGTAAACCAAAAGCAATGGTGACTATATCGAAGGTGTTTTCTTCAAATGGTAATTCTTCAGCATTGGCTTGCACATAATCTATGTTTTGTACTAGACCTTTATCACGTAATTTATCTCGACCTACATTAAGCATTGAGCTATTAATATCAGCCAAAATAACTTTACCTTCGGTACCTACTAACTGAGAAAACTTCGCAGTTAAATCACCTGTACCACCAGCTAAATCTAATACTTTATTACCAGGTCTTACGCCACTGGCATCTATAGTAAAGCGTTTCCATAAGCGATGTATGCCAAAAGACATAAAATCGTTCATAACATCGTACTGTGCTGCCACTGAATGAAACACACCAGCAACTTTTGAGGCTTTTTCTTCGGATTTTACTGTTTGAAAACCAAAGTGGGTGGTATTTTCTTCATTATTTTCTGAGTTTTTTTTGTGTTCTACGGTCATGTTGTTTCACTTAATGGCTCAAAGTGTCTCTAGTTTACTGCATGCAATGGCGTTCAACAATCTAGCAAGTTCATTTGAGTTAAATTTATTAAGATCATTTAACTATGTTTAAATGAAAATTCTCTTTTTTATGATCATTCATTAAGTGAATGATCATTATTAAAACATTCATAATCAAAGAAAGGATCATTATTTTTTAAAAAACTACTCGCTAGCTCAGGGTTTTTGGGCTTAGATAATTTAGTTATTTAATAAGATAATATTCCTTTAAGTAAAACGTAATAATTTGCTGGTAAAGGGTGAAAATTCTGTTAACATTTCTATCCGTTTTTGAGTTAGCGACTTCTTTTGTTAACTCAAACTGTTGTGATTCATCGCAATATATAAATTTGATACATAGATAATACTTAATGTATTGAATATGAATAAAAATTTGTTAATTTAAAATTAGCATGATTATTTTATTCACAATAAAAATAAAAATAATTTTGCACATGGAAAGAGCATCTTCAAGACTACTTTTTATAACAAAATCATTACCTTAATAAAAACAAAAAAAAATTTAATTTTTATTTTATTTTGCATAAACCCCTGCTTGTTAACAAAGTTATCCACAAGTGTTTGCTATTTAAACAATGAATAGCAGTGGAGCATAGCGTCTGATTATGGCATGCTTACATCAATTTTTTTCGACCATGTAAACATTACTATGTCAAAGTTATCTCCTCTTATTTTAGTTGATGGTTCTTCTTATTTATTTCGCGCTTATCATGTTCCATATTTACAAGCGTTATCAACCGCTGACGGCTTTCCTACAGGCGCCATTACTGGCGTGCTAAACATGATCAAAAGTTTACAAAAAGATTACCCAGAGGGTAATGTTGTTGTGATCTTTGATGCTAAAGGCAAAACCTTTCGAAACGATCTTTACAGTGAATATAAAGCTAATCGACCACCTATGCCTGACGATCTACGTGTTCAAATAGAGCCATTGCATAATATTATTGCTGCAATGGGTTTACCTTTATTAGTGATTGAAGGAGTTGAAGCTGATGACGTGATAGGTACCTTAGCTGATCAAGCTTCTAAAAAGGGTATAGAAACAGTTATTTCAACTGGCGATAAAGACATGGCTCAGCTAGTGTCGCCTCATGTACGCTTAATTAATACGATGACCAATGTTGAGCTTGATGAGCAAGGTGTTATTGAAAAATTTGGTGTACGCCCCGATCAAATTATCGATTACTTAGCATTAATGGGTGACAAGGTTGATAATATTCCAGGTGTTAATAAATGTGGTCCTAAAACTGCGGTAAAATGGTTATTGGCGCATGAAAATTTAACGAATGTCATGGCTACAGCTGATAGCGTAAAAGGTAAAATTGGCGAGCATTTACGTGCAGCATTGCCTCATTTACCTCTTTCGTATGAATTAGCGACCATTAAACTAGATGTCGAACTAGAACACTCAGCTGACGAGTTATTACCAGTAGAAAGAGATGTTGAAAAGTTAACTGAATTATATACTCGATATGAGCTAAGACGTTTACTGGCTGATTTAAGTGGAAAACCA
>JALZUE010000220.1 GCA_023301705.1 Alteromonadaceae bacterium
CGCGCCGTTTATATCTTTGATTAAAGTTTCGCCAAAATAGAGAATTAACGGCCGTAAAAACCGTTGGCATTTACCGGCCTGGATATACATTAAAGCCGCCTCGCCAAATGATGTCGATGATCCAGGGCCGTAAATTCTAACGTTTTGATATCGAGCCTCTAGCGCGATCCTTTGTTCATTGGCCCAGGCTTTGTCAGTAGTTTTAGTGCTTTTTCGGATGCGCTGCCCGCCAAGTGTGCCGGTAATCCACCAGAATTTTGAGCCGGCGCGTTTAATACATTTAAGTTGGCCGGCGGCGGCGCTTTGCTTTGGCATGTTTCTAACCTTCTAAAAGTTTTTTCGATATGCTCGCGCGTCATGAGCCGGCGATTCTGCGCGCCTCTATAGAATAACGGAATTGGCGACTTGTCAAATTCACGGCGCAGGGCAATGACTCGGCCCTCATATATAATGGCCGCGACTTCGTGATCCGTATAGACGCGCGCGTCCGGAAATAGCGATTTAACGCGGTCTGATATGCGGCCGGTTTTCATTATTTATACGGCCTTTGTCCAAGTGATTAAAACCGATTCTGTACGAACAAGATGCGCGCGCCTTAAACGCCGCCAATATTTGCGCCTTAGATCAACGTCGTTTTTAAAATCTTTAAGGCTATATTTATCCATCGCACTATCTGGATCAGAAACGGCATTTTGCCAAAATAAACAATAATCGGCGATTGCATCGGTACGGCGAAAGTGAGGGTTTGAAAACATACCTTCTACGCCGTCATGAGTTGACGTTATTACCGCCCAAGCATTTTGATAAATTTCGGTCATGCTCTTGCCTCATTTTTGAATGCTAGGGGGAAATCATGCTCGCTTATGGTTTGAAGCGATGCGCGTTTTAGGTCTGATAATTTGCCGGTTCCGCGATAAATATAACGGCCTGGATTATGTGCGCCGAAAGCTGTTTTTGTGATGTAACCCTTTTTTATAAGCCAATGAAAAGCCGCTTCGAAAACTTCATTCATTCTATATTTTGAATAAATGCCGCCGATTGAGAGTTCGCTTTTTTCTTGAAAATCAAAAAAACAAGTCGCGACGACGCGCGCGCGTTCTTCTAAATCATAACCGCGTTCATCAACTTTGTTCACCGCGTTAAGCGCAGCGAGATAGCGTTCGCCTTTAGGCTTTAATGTCTTAGGTGACATCATTTTAAGCGGCCAGGCGAGGCCATGTTCTATAATAATGCACTGTTGTGTATATCCGCAATGATAGCCCTTAGAGACGTTTAAAACGCCTTCGTTTACGACATCGCGGTTTGACATTGATCCAAAATTCGCGCGCGCATGAACGCGGTCGATTTCTGCGTCGGTTATTATTTCTTGAAGTTTCATAATTTAGCCTTTCTTTTTTCTATGCGCGCATATTTGCGCCTGGCCCGCCGTCTGATTTTTGCGCGGTCGGCGGCCGTAATTTGTTTTGTTGGTATGTGGCCGTGAAATTTCACGCGGCCGCTATTTTCTTAAAATTTGGAATAACGCCAAGGCCGGTTTCTTGTGCGTGGTTTAATGCTTTAACGCCCCGTTTTCCGGCGGCGAATAGCGTTGTGCCGTTAGCGGGTGAGTTTCCTTTAATGCCATACTGATCGACAAATTTAATTCTATGATCTGTAAATAAAATAAGATCTGCGCGTTTATTGGCAAGCTGCCACCACGCGGCCGATGTGCTATCTGGTAACAATAATACTCCAGAACCATGTTCGAAAAATTTATCAACCCAAAGGATTTTATTTTGTTTAGATGTGCCTTTAAATGGTGGATTACACCAAACAAAACCGGTCCAGTTTTTACTTAATGAGTTTTCATGAATGAATTTTTTTGCAGGGGTTTTTATGAATTCTAATGATCGAGGCGCGGCGACATCTAAGTCAAATTTTGCTCCTAAAGCATCGAATATGTATTGCGGCGTGTACCATTCATCAGATCCGTTTGGTGTTTTAGCTTTCATGATAGGTGTCCTTCTTTGAGGAGGCGGCCGGAAGGTTTTTAGATTCGATATAATCTAATATATTTGAGGCGGTCGCCTGGATTGCTGGGACGGCGACGGAGTTCCCAAGCTGCTTCATGGCCTGTGCTTCTGATACGGGAAATTTAAACGAAGATGGCAAGCCCATCATTTTTAAACCCTCGACCGAGCTTAACCGTTTGACCTTCCCATCAACATTATATGAATCCCAATTTCGGCGGTCTGCAATACCAGAACCACGGCCGCCAACGCGCAAAGTAAAGCCTATATCGCGGCTGCATTTGCCGCCGAATATATCGGACATTGTTAGTTTTAAAGGGATTGGCTGCGGAAATCTAAACTTACTGTTGGCCGTCGTTTCACCGCGAAAACCAACCATAAAAACTCGCGCTCGAGTTTGAGGCAAGCCATGATCTAGCGCCTTTACAATTTTATGATGAAAAGAATATCCACAGCCCTCTAATTTGTTTTTAATGGTTTCAAATGTTTTTCTTTCGTCATGCGCCAGGATATGCCTAACGTTTTCAAAGAAATAAGCGCGCGGCTGCTTGGCCTGGATCATCTTGATTAGTTGATTAAAAACATTTGCGCGATCGTCGTCAAAGCCTAGTTTTTTGCCAGCTTGCGAAAATGGCTGGCAAGGAAAACCCGCACATATAAGATCAAAATCTGGCATATTATTAGGATCAATAGAAAATAAATCTTCTGCAAAATTACCATTTTTAAATAGGTCCGGTGATCGCGGCCGGTGATTTACTTCATAAGTTTTACGGGCGAATTTATCGTTTTCCGCTGCGAGAACGCATTCGCCGCCAAGATTAGCCAGTGCTAAATGGAAGCCGCCCAGGCCAGCACAAATGTCGATAAATTTTAGGCTCGATATATAAGTCATTTTGCCGTCTCCGGACGTTTTGCGCGCTCTATTAAATTTCGAATGTGGATGGCAAAGAAAGCGATATTCGTAATGCTCGCGGCTGGCATGCCGGCATAATATC
>JALZUE010000221.1 GCA_023301705.1 Alteromonadaceae bacterium
GAATGAATTATCTGATGGTTATAAAACCTTTTTAAGCTTAGTGTCACATGAATACTTTCATACGTGGAATGTTTGTCGCATTAAGCCTGAAGAGTTTGTGCCTTATTCATTAAACGATGAAAGCTACACAGAGCAGTTGTGGGCGTTTGAAGGAATTACCTCATATTATGACGACTTTAGCTTGTTTAGAACAGGCATAGTGTCCTTTGAAGACTATTTAATGTTAAAAAGTAAAACCATTAGTCGTGTGAATCGTGGTCATGGTCAATTAAAGCAAAATTTAATTGAATCAAGTTTTTATACTTGGACAAAGTTTTATCAGCAAGGCCCTGATGCCGCAAACAATATTGTTAGTTATTACACCAAAGGTTCGTTAATCGCTTTATGGTTAGACTTAACTATTCGTAAAGCCACAAACGCAACTAAGTCATTAGATGATGTTATGCGTGCGCTTTGGGCTGAATATATTAATCAAGGGTCGAATTATAAAGGCACAAAGCTGAATACTATTGTTGATATTGTTAATCAGTTAATTGCTCGAGATATCTCAAATGAATTTTACCAATTATTAACAAGCAAGGAAGTAGTGCCATTAACCAGCTTATTGGCTGATTTTGGCGTTGAACTAAACAATGTTACCTCTTCATGTTCTGCGTTATTGTCAATGAATACAGAAACGCACAGCCCGTATTTAGGCTTTATGTTTAAAGAGGCGAAGTTAGGCATAGAAGTTGTTCAGGTTTTAGAAGATTCACCTGCTGAAAAGTCAGGCATTAGTGTTCAAGATAATATTATTGCCATTGATAATATTGTTGTAACTAAGGGTAATTTCTCAGATGTAGTGAATAACCTAAATCCTAATAACAAGTATAATATTGCTTATATTCGTAACGGTGAATTATTTACTGGTGTTATTCATCTTTCGTTAGCAATTAAAGAATTAACTCACTTGAAAGTTGTTAATAGCGATAAAGTTAACGCATGGACAAAAATCGTTTGATAACTCCTTTGGTCAGACCTGTTGGTTTTACAGGTCTGTAGAGGAGATTTAATAAATTTGTAATTTTTTAGTAATAAAAAGTTCAAAAAATAATAATTTTTTTATCGTAATAAAAACAGTTATATAGCTTCGGTTATTAACATCTTTGTAACAAATTATGAAATTAATGCTTGCTGTCTGCTCTAGATTGGGTAAAGTATATACAGCTACTGAGTAGCGAGATGAATAAGGAAAGAGTTTGCACGGATAGCAAAATATTAAATAACTAATATTATTTAATGCATCTTTTCAGAATATGGATGGTTCTCTTACTTCATGGAATGGAAGTGATAATTAAGCCTTTTAGGCATTACGGACTAAAAATAAAGTGTTAGGAAGACCGATTAAAATAAAATTAGCCATGGAAGCTACATAATAATAATAGGGTTAGGGTTGTATACAGGGAATGTGTTGAATTTGGTAGGATGCCAATTTAAAAATTAGGAAGTTATCAGTTTATATAAACTCATATAACAATATCCGAAAGCGATGGCTATGCCATCGCTTTTTTCCTTTCTGGCAGGTTATTTTTTATCACACTACTACTTCGTTGATGTTTACAGTAAAATACCCTTAATTAATTTCTTCGAGTACCTAACATGACACGTTCAAAAAAATCTAGAAAGCCGGGCGCTAGCTCTGGCAGCGTTCCAAAACCTCGCCAATCAGATAAAGATGCATTAGCACTACTTAAAGAAAAGCGTACCAGAAAAAAAACTGGTAATAAACCAGGTACTCGCCAAAACGTTATTAACAATAATGCAGAATCTAAGGGCAGTAATGTAGCTAAAGACCCTCGTATAGGGAGCAAAAAACCAATAGTTTTAGGTACAAAAATAGAAGCTAAAGTTGAAAAGCCGAATAAAAAAATTGAACGTAAACAAAATACTGCATCAATTAAAGTGATTGAACCTCAGCAAAATAATTTACAAGCTGCGATAGAGAATATTGAGAACGATCAAACTTTATTAGCTATTCTTGCCAAACAAGAAGATGATTTAGCGTTAACAGAGTCAGAAGTAAATTATTACAATGAATTAATGGCTAAGCATGAAGAGCTTAGTCAAAAGTTAGGCTTAACTGATGATGAAGAGCCAATATCGCAAGCAACTAGCTTATCTGAAGATGACCTTTGGAGTAAGTTTAACGACAGTGACTTTGATGATGATTTTAGTAATGACTTTGACGACTCTAAGGAGAACTAAGTTAGTATGAATATTTCTACCGCAACTATTGTTCTTTTAATTGTTGGCGCGCTAATTATTATTAGCTTGGGCATTTATGCCGGTAAGTTAATATCTCAATTAAAAACTCAACGTGAACGTCAAGCTCGTGAGCAAGAAGCATTAAAGAAAGGGCAACATAAGCACGATATAAAAGTGACTGAAAGTGTTCTTATTATTGTTAGAGCGATGAAAGAAGAGCAGTGCGATTTTTCTGAAGGTTGTTGGCGTTTATCTGTATTACTTGATTCATTAAAAACAACCAGCGGGCTAAGTGAGCAATTCCCTGCTATTTTTGAGTTATATAACCAAATTAAGCACATGCAAATTCTTGATAGTAGAAAAGCATTAACAAAGAAAGATCGTATGAAGCAAGACTTTGAGCGAATGAAAGCAGAAACTGCATTGTATGATGATATTAATAAAGACTTAACGTTATTATTACAACATGCTCAAGAACGCTTATCGGTATTAAAAAGCGCGTAAACTAACGCGCTATTATTGGCTGTTATATAAAAATATCATTAATTACTTTAATAGTTACCTCACAAGTTCAACCAACCTACTTAAGAGAATGTTAAATGCTAATCATTAATTAGCATTTAACATTTCATCAAACTTCATACCCGTTAACTTAGTAATAATCTTTACTACATAGAATAAAATACCAAACATCATGATTAATGATGGAATGACAATGACAGGGTAGCTAATTAAGGTCATTTGTCCTAATTGCTCGTTAAACTCTGTTGTACCTGCAGGGCTAGTGACAATCCATTTAGCTAACACGTAATTCATGACTGATGAAAAAACAAAAGTGAGTGCTAATACTAAATTTGCTTTACTCATTTTTTGCTTAAAAGTATTCGTATTCTCTGCTTTTTCTAGTGCATCGTAAATATCGTCAATTTTAAAAACCAAGTTATTTAATAACAGCTTTGCCAATAAAGGTTTACCCCAAAAACCCGATATTAATACGATAATACCTATAATTGCGGGTATAGCCGCTTCTTTAATTGCAAGCCATTCTACATTTAGTTCAAATAGTGCAATACCACCTGTTAATAGAGTACTAATAAATCCGAGCAAAGAAATATAATTTAATGACTTCACTTTAATAAAGTCGTAAATAGCATAACCAACAGGGAAGGCTAAAGCGACAATCAGTCCATTTACCGATCCTAAGTATTCCGGACTTGAAAACTTCATTAAAATAATTGAAGGAATAATAATATTGAAAACAAGCTCAAGTAATGAATTGTTTTTTTTAGGCTCGCTTGAATTTTTCTGTGATGTGGTCATTAACTTTCCGTAAGGTTTGACTAATTATGTTTCTTTATAAGGTGGATTATGCATAAAAGTGAGTGAAATTGATACGGTCAATAAGTTATAGGTTTGCGATTTATTTAAGAAATTATAAATGAAAAAACCATACTTATTTTATGGTCATATAGTTTTTTTGTACTACAATTATATTTAATATTGTTTTTTTGAATGATGAAACATAATTTATTTTATGTTTCTCGTGCTTTTTCGAAAGTTGTATTCAGTAAATAAAGGTTTTTAGTAAATGAAAAAATTGTCATTAGTACAAGTAATAATCGTATTGGCGTTAATGTTATTCAGTATACAATTGGTTAGTAGTACTATTTCTATTATCAGAATAAGTACAATGGGAGCTAGTATTGAAAAGGTAGAAAAGTTATTAATACCTTTAACCGAAAATATTACGTTAATGACAGAACATCAGCTTCTACAAGAAATTGAATTTGAAAGAGCATTAAGGTTTTCATTAACACAAAAGCATAATGCCAATGAACACTTCACATATGCGACAAATAAATTTCGTACATTAGATTCTAAAATCAGAGATGAATTTGATACTAGCTATCGATTGTTAGAAATGGCAATCACTGAACTCGATGCTAAAAAATATCAAGAAGAATTTAATCTATTAAAGCAAGACTTTAGTTGGCTTAAAGAAAATAGACAGGCTTGGATCGACAGTATAGAAAGCATATTTAAGTTACTAGATGAAAAACAAATAGACGAAGCATATAGTGCATTACCAACAGTTGAAAACCAAGCTCTCGCATTAGAAGAAAAGATTGTTCATTTATTAAATACGGTCGAAGAATTAACTAAACATACTATCCATGAATTAAAGTTAGAAGAGCAAAGCATTCTAATCTTTTCCTTAATTGCGTTAGCATTTTCATTTATCACTGCAATCTTAATGACACGTTATGTCACGAATAACCTTAAACGTGATATTGAACAACTAAGAAAAGTGATTACTTATATTTCAAATGGTGATCTTGTTAGTAAACCAGAATCTCGTTTAGGCGATGAATTTTCTATTGATATTATGCGAAACAATTTACATGAAACGTTAAGCATTGTAGGTACTAGTGCAGAAGATATGTATAAATCTAGTACAGCACTGGCAAAAGTCAGTGAAAGCGTTAGCCATGATGTAGACCAGCAGGCAATAGAAATAGAGCAAATATCATCTGCGATGACAGAAATGGAAGCAACGTCTGTCGAAGTTGCACGTCATGCTGAAAGTACGCAATTATCGACTAGTAATGTAGCGACTAAAGCAAATGAAAGTATTGTTATCATTGATAATGCTGTAGAACTTATTGTTGAATTAACTAATAGTTTGGGTAGTTCTAGCGATAAAATTAAAGAGTTAGAAGATCACTGTAATCAAATTAGTTCAGTACTTGATATTATTAAAGGCATTGCAGATCAAACTAATTTACTCGCGTTAAATGCGGCTATTGAAGCGGCTCGTGCTGGCGAACAAGGTCGTGGTTTTGCTGTAGTTGCTGATGAAGTACGCAATTTAGCTAAGCGAACTCAAGAGTCAACCGTTGAAATTGAAAGTATCGTAGAACTATTTACCGGTAGTACACATGAAGCTGTTGTTTTGATGTCTGAAAGTACAGAGCAAGGCAATGCTAGTAAAGTTGCTACAGCAGAAGCACACGATCGCATTGCTGAAATTCAAAGAGCTATTACTGAAATTAACGATATGAATAATCAAATAGCAACAGCAGCAGAGCAACAATCTTGTACATCACAAGAGTTATCACAAAATACGATTAACATTAATAAACTAGCAAACCATAGTTTAGAGTCTGTTTCACAAGTTTATACTTCTTCTGAAGAGATAGAGAAAATATCAACACAATTACAAAATAAATTGACTCAATTTATTTTGTAATTTATTTACTAAAGCGATACCAAGTCTTTATGTTTTTTAATATTTAGGTTTGGTATCTACTGGTATTGTTAATTTATTCCTGCCTACCTGTACATTACCGTAAAACTTAACCTCAAAATACTCACAGTTCTTGTTAACCTTTATGATAAAGTAATCTCATAACAATAATAAATGTTGCCTTATTTTATGTAAAATCAAAGGCATCATGTCTCTTAAAATAAATGGTATGAAATTATGAATTTAAAAAAAATGCTAGCGCCTTGTGGCGCTATTGCTTTGAGTACAATCGTATTATCAGGTTGTAATGATGATAGTTCAAAGAAAATAGAAGAACAAAAGGTGATGTTTCCTGCAGAAAAGTTTGATTTATCAAAATGGAAAATAGCTATCCCAACGGATGCTGATAATAACGGTAAAGTTGATGAAGTTAGTGTAAAAGCAATGCAAAGTTTTCAACACCCTGATTATTTCTATTTGAACAGCGAAGGGCATATGGTGTTCTCTGCACCGAACAAAGCATTTACCACACCTAATTCAAGTAATACGCGAAGTGAACTACACCAACTACTTGATAGTGCGACTGCAGACGCTAAGGCGCCATCGAATAACTTTACTGTTAAATCAAATAAGCGCGCTAGTGAATTTGGCCAAATAGGTGGTAATTTACAGGCAACACTTAACGTAAACCATGTTGCTAAGCGTGCAGGCAACCCTGAAAAATTTCCTGCATATTCTGTTGTTGTTGGTCAAATACATGCAGGTAAAGATCAAGTACTTATTGCTGAAGGTGAAGGCTATGGTTGGGGCAATGAACCGTTAAAAATTTACTTTAAAAAATTTCCTGAGCACGAATATGGCTCTGTTTTTTGGACATATGAACGTAACTTAGCCAAGAAAAACCCAGCACGTACTGATATCGCTTACCCAGTTTGGGGTAATACATGGGATAAAACAGATAAACCTGGCGAGCAAGGTATTGCGCTCAATGAGAGCTTTAGTTATGAAGTGAATGTTGTTGGCGATGTAATGTCATTAACCTTCACTACGGCTCGCCATGGCAGTGTTAATTACGAAATTAACTTAGCAAATAATGTTAATGCTTACGGTGAGGTTGATGCGCTTGATCACCCTCATGGTTATGCTGGCGATTGGAACTTCTTTAAGGCTGGTGCATATAACCAATGTAGTACTAAAGATGCAGAAGGCTTTTGGTACGCGGCATGTTTAGGCACAGGTGACTGGGCAATAGATAAAGCGAATGGTGATTATACACAAGTAACATTTTCACGTTTAGAAACGGGTGTTGCTAAATAGTTATTAATTTTTTGTTTTTTGTAAAAAAGGGCTACATTATGTAGCCCTTTTTATATGTATTAATTTAGTTATTAGTAAATAACTTCTTACGTATTTTTAATAACTTACAGTACAAACTTTGCTGTTAGTTGGAAATACGTTGAGTCTGCATCTCTAGGAGCGCTTCCTGAGATATCTTGTTTTTGATCAAAAACACCTAGCTCTGCACCAAATGATAACTTCGGTGTATAGTTTTTGAATATATTGATTGCATAATGCGAACGATCTGCATCTGATTCATCGGTTGTCGCATTACCATAAAAAATAGTACTTCTTACATTGTCTGACCAAAAGTGACGATAAGCTACAACGTATGCGGTAGTATCCTCAACTTCACCGTCAAATATATCAAACGCTGATGTTGTACCTACATAACGGCCTAACTCACCTTTACTGACCGTAAAGCGAAAATCATCTTTACCAACGGTTTTAATGCGACCAGCAATATTAAAGCCTAATGAAGTATCATCAAATTCATCACCAGCATCATTTGTGGTATTTAATTGACGTGCTAAACCAGCAAAAGAGACATTACCCCAATCACCTTTTAAGCTATATTTTACTACAAGATCTGGAAGTGCATCGTTATCCGGATCTTCTTGTATTTCACTCCCCGAATTACTAAACGTTTCAGGGTTTTCTAGGGCGATTTCGAAGCCGCCGTTAGTATAACGAATTTGTGAGTTACGTAAGAATGATTCAGCAACATGAGGACCACCAAAGTCAGCGCTTTCGACTAACGAGCTGGTATTCATAAATGTTGACCATGTTTGACCAACAAGTATATTTTTATATTTGATAAAAGCATGGCGTATTCTTGGATTAGATGAATTTGAAATAACCTGATTACCACCACCACCGAAAAAATCAAGTTCAATAAAACCGGTTACATCACCGTGTTGGTACTTGGTATTAAAGCGGGTTTCATTTACTAAAAACCTGGTTTGGGTATTATTGTCTTCAGTAACAGTACCTGTACCAATAAAAAAATCTTTATAAGCAATATCTCCACTGACAGTACGAGAATCTGCTTTGATGAAACCACCAAATGTAATGGTATCTTTATCTGTTAGTTTTATTTCATAAGCTGCATTGGCAACGCTTGCTATAGAGAGTAATCCACTTGCTAAGAGTATTTTATTGAACATTTGCTTTCCTTTTTTATATTATATGTTGAGAGCTACAAATGTGACTCTCAACTATTAGTTAAAAAATTAAATCGCACTATTGTCTTTTAATTTTTGTTTCATGTTTATTCTTCTAGAGTACTTAAATCACCTTCATCTTCACCTAAGGCTCTTGCCTTAAGCACACGTCGCATTATTTTTCCTGAACGTGTTTTAGGCAATGATTCAACAAACTCTATTTGTTCAGGCATGGCAATTTTTCCCATTTCATTGCCAACATGTACTTTTAATTCATTTATCAGTGCCTTATCAGGTATAGCACCTTCTTGCAGAATTACAAATGTATGTATAGCATTTCCCTTTAATTCATGAGGAATTCCTATTGCAGCAGCTTCTGTTACTTTAGGGTGGCTAACTAAAGCACTTTCAACTTCTGATGTTCCTAGGCGGTAACCACTGACCTTAAGTACTTCATCCATGCGACCAATGACCCAAATATAGCCGTCATCATCAATTTTTGCACTATCACCCGCTAGATAGTGCCATTGACCATTTTCTTTTTTTGTCCAATACAAATCTTCATAGCGTTGTTTATCTTTAAATATCGTTCTAGCCATACCAGGCCATGGATTTTTGACAACCAACTTGCCTTCTTCATTGTTCGGCACTTCATTGCCGTCATCGTCTATAATACTAATTTCATTACCAAAAAATGGCTTAGTCGCAGAACCTGGCTTTAAAGGGGTAATGGGTAATGGGCATATCATGAAACCACCTGTTTCAGTTTGCCACCATGTATCAATAATAGGGCACTTGTCTTGGCCAATAACATGATGGTACCAACGCCATGCTTCTGGGTTTATTGGTTCACCTACACTGCCCAATAATCGTAAACTTGATAAATCATGCTTTTTAGGCCAACGGTCACCAAATCGCATTAAGCCACGAATGGCTGTTGGAGAGGTATATAAAATATTAATACCATGTTTTTCAATGATTTGCCACCAGCGGTTAGGGTACGGATAATTAGGAGCACCTTCGTATAACATAATAGTTGCGCCATTAATTAATGGCCCGTAAACAATGTAACTATGGCCAGTTATCCAGCCAGGATCAGCAGCACACCACCATCTATCTTGTGGCTTTATATCAAATGCCATTCGGTGGGTTGTTGATGTGTATACAGCATAACCACCGTGGGTGTGTAACATGCCTTTAGGTTTGCCAGTGGTACCTGATGTATACAGTATAAATAAAGGGTCTTCTGCGTTTGTTTGTTCTGTTTTACATTTAGTGCTAGCAATAGGTAGTGCTTTTAAATCATGTAACCAGAAGTCGCGTGTTGGTTCCATTTCAACATCGAGTTCATTATTTTTTACACAAATACACACTTCAATCGAAGGTGTTCTTTTCATAGCATCGTTAGCAATTGATTTTAAATCTATTGCCTTACCTCGACGCCAGCCGCCATCAGCAGTTATTAATACACGGCTGTGCGCATCATCTATTCTAGAAGCTAACGCTTCGGTACTGAACCCACCGTAAACAACTGAATGTACAGCGCCAATTTTTGCACAAGCAAGCATCGCAAAAACAAGCTCTGGAATTTGCGGCATATAAATAGTAACAATGTCACCTTTTTCAACACCCATGCTTTTTAATACATTGGCGAATTGACACACTTCTCTGTGTAAACCGTTATATGAATAATTTCGAGTTTGACCATTTTCTCCTTCCCATATAATGGCCATTTTATTGCGGTTTGCAGTTTCAATATGTCGATCAACTGCGTTGTGCACAATATTAATTTCACCACCGTCAAACCATTTGTAATGAGGAGCATTACTTTCATCTAATACTGAATCCCACTTTTTATACCATGATAAAGTGTCTGCTTGTTCTGCCCAGAACTCCTCTCTATTGTTAATTGAATGTTCGTACATCTTGTCATATTCGTTCACATTTGCTTGTTCTATTACTGTTGTACTTGGCATAAACAAGTTAGTTTTCTCTGGGTGTTTCATTATTTGACTCCACATTAGCGTGATAATTTTTAATTATTAGGAATAAGGTAGTGAAATTATGATCATTAAGGAATTAGACCTAAGTCTAAAATTTGTACTTATTTGGTTTTAGGGTATTTGATTATTTACGGTGTAGATATATAGGTGTATGAATTTTAAATACGAATAATTCGAATACTAGACTAAAGTTTAATACCCTAACCTTGAAATGCCTGATATTTTTATAAATAGACTAAATTAAATGTTAATTTTCTAGACAGTTTCTTGTCTTAAAAAAGATGTTTTATTTTTCTTAACACTATTAATAATTATTACAAAATACTGAAAGCAACATAGTTGCTGGGAGAGTTCTAGTGGATGAAAACAGCTCATATTGGCAGGAAAACCTGCGGTTAATTTTTATTTGCCTAATAATCTGGTTTGTTGTCTCATTTGGTTTTGGCTTATTACTTGTCGAACCATTGAACAATATTCGTATTGGTGGCTATAAATTAGGTTTTTGGTTTGCTCAACAAGGATCTATTTATACTTTTGTAGCATTAGTTTTTTGGTATACAAAAAAAATGAATGCGCTTGATAAAAAATACGATGTAGGGGAAGAATAATGGATGAGTTAAAACTTTACACTTACATTGCTGTTTTCGGCTCATTTGCTTTGTATTTTGCTATTGCTTGGTGGGCAAGAGCGGGAACAACAAGTGAGTTTTATGCTGCTGGCGGTGGTGTAACACCGATTCAAAATGGTATGGCGATCGGTGCCGATTGGATGAGTGCTGCATCGTTTATCTCTATGGCGGGTTTAATCGCTTTCTTAGGGTATGGTGGTTCAGTGTTCTTAATGGGCTGGACAGGTGGTTATGTACTTTTAGCTATGTTGTTAGCGCCTTATATGCGCAAGCATGGTAAATTTACCGTACCTGAATTTATTGCTGATCGGTATTATTCTAAAACTGCGCGCATTGTTGCTGTTGCTTGTTTAATCATTGCTTCACTAACTTATATTATTGGCCAAATGAAAGGTGTTGGTGTTGCCTTTTCTCGCTTCTTAGAAGTTGATTATGATCTTGGCTTATTCATCGGTATGGGCGTTGTTTGGGTATATGCCGTATTAGGCGGCATGAAAGGAATTACTTATACGCAAATTGCACAATATTGTGTATTAATTTTTGCCTATACAATTCCTGCAGTGTTTATTTCATTACAACTTACAGGCAACCCTATTCCTCAGCTTGGTTTAGGTAGTACGTTAGCTGACGGTAGTGGTGTCTATTTACTTGATAAATTAGACTTAGTTGTCACTGACTTAGGTTTTAAAGAATATACGACAGATAATCTAGGCGGCACGTTAAATATGTTCGCTTATACTATGTCACTTATGATTGGTACCGCGGGTTTACCTCACGTTATTATGCGCTTTTTTACTGTACCTAGCGTACAAGCAGCTCGTGCATCGGCAGGTTATGCTTTAGTGTTCATTGCTTTACTTTATACGGTAGCTCCTGCTGTTGGTGCGATGGCTCGTTTAAACTTAATGAATACTATTGAACCTACTGCAGGACAAAACCTTGAGTATGCTGAGCGTCCTCAGTGGTTTAAAGATTGGGAAAAAACCGGGCTATTACAATTTGAAGATAAAAATGGTGACGGTAAAATTCAATACACAGCGAGCGCTGAAACTAATGAAATGATTAAAGTTGATCGAGACATTATGGTGTTAGCAAACCCAGCAATTGCAAATTTACCTAATTGGGTTATTGCGCTAGTTGCTGCCGGTGGTTTAGCTGCAGCACTTTCAACAGCAGCTGGTTTGTTACTTGCGATATCTTCATCTATCTCACATGATTTAATGAAAGGGGTATTAACACCTGATTTATCAGAGAAGAATGAATTATTTGCGGGGCGTGTTGTTATGACAATTGCTATTCTTGTTTCTGGCTATCTCGGTTTAAATCCGCCTGGCTTTGCCGCCGGTACGGTAGCCTTAGCCTTTGGTTTAGCTGCTTCGTCAATTTTCCCAGCATTAATGATGGGTATTTTCGCGAAACGCATGAGTGGTAAAGCTGCTGTATTGGGTATGGTCTCTGGTATTGGTGTAACAATGTTATACGTATTCCAGCATAAAGGTATTATGTTTATTCCTGGTACATCGTTCTTAGGTGATTTGGGGCCAAACTGGTTCTTTGGTATTTCGCCTAACGCATTTGGTGCAGTAGGTGCAATTGTTAACTTTGCAGTGGCATTTATTGCGCTTAAATTTACTGGCGATGCTCCAGCTCATATCCAAAAAATGGTAGATAACTTCCGTGTACCTCATGGTGCAGGAGCTGCGCACGACCATTAATGATAAGGGTTAAAGGTGAGCTTTAACATTCACTTTTAACCCTCTATCACATTTCTAAATTTCATAACGCTTGTTCAATAATTACTTTACAGTCTTTAGCAATAAGCGTTATTTTAATATAATCATTTAAAGTCTTACGTATTATTGGCTAATAGCTATTAGCTTGATACAGTGTCATTTATTCTATTTTGAGAAACACAATATAATGAACCGTCATATTAAAACCGCTTTTTTTGTTGCTCCATTTTTATTAATTGGGGGGTATGTCGCTTCTGATTTTTATGTAGAGAATAAAGCTCAAAAAAACAAAATATTTCAACTTTTACCTCTAGGGCAATGCGATGTAGTAAACCAGTCGTGTATTTTAAAATCAGGTGAGTTTGAAGTTAACGTGCTTGATGATAAAGGTATTACTACAGTTAATACAACGTTTCCTTTAGACAAGGCGACACTGTTTTTGGTAGATAATGATAAAAAAGTGACACCATTTCCATTAGGTATGCTTGAAAGTCCTTATTATTGGCGTGCCGAAACCCCACTTCATCAGCTAGTAAAAAGTAACAATGGAAAATATACTTTACGTTTAATTGCTGAAATAAAAGGCGGTAAGTATATCAGTGAGTTTTATACCGAAAGCATAAAGTAATTGTGAGTAAGCTTTTGCCTGTCACTTTATTAAAACAAGCGTTATGTTTTAATTATTAGGGAATGTTATGTTTTCAAGTTGGCACTTAATTGTCATTAGTATTGCGTATATAGGATTGTTGTTTTTAATTGCTTTTTTAGGCGATAAGTATCGTTCCAAATTAAAAGATAAAAGCCAGTCTATTATTTATGCGTTAACGTTAGGTGTTTATTGTACTTCATGGAGCTTTTTGGGCACTTCTGGACAAGTTGCTGAGCATCTCATTTCACACTTACCGATATATTTAGGGCCTATTTTTTTATTTGTTTTTGCTTGGCCTTTTATTCAGCGAATTATTCGAGTGAGTTTATCCCTAAACTTAACCTCTATTGCTGATTTGTTGGCCTCTCGATTTGGCAAATCACACAACTTAGCAATTATTGTTACCTTTGTCGCTCTTATTGGCACTATGCCTTATATAGCATTACAACTTAAGGGAATTGTATATTCTTTTCAGCAGTTACAATTAGGACATACAGTTGTTTTATGGCGATTTGGTTTAGTTGTTAGCATAGTGCTTGCCGGTTTCACTATATTATTTGGAATTCGGCATATTGATGTAACCGAACGTCACCCCGGCGTGATGTTAGCTATCGCATTTGAGTCGTTAATTAAGCTTATTGCCTTTATTGCGGTGGGTTTATTTGTTTGTTTCTTTTTGTATGATTCACCGTTAGATTTATGGCAACAATCAAATGGTGTAGAGCGATTAGAAACCGCATTACAAACCCCTAATATCTTTTCTATGTTTGGTATGTTGATTATTGTAATGGCGGCTTTTTTATCATTACCTCGGCAATTTCAAGTCATGGTTGTTGAACTGAAAAGTGAAAAACATACATGGTTAGGACGAAGAGTTTTCCCAATATACTTATTAATTTTTGCAGTTCTAGCTATTCCGTTGGGTTTGGCTGGGGACACCTTATTAGGAAGCCAAGTACCTTCAGATTCTTATGTTTTGTTTCTTCCTTTATACGAACAACAAGCTTGGCTGACATTATTAACGTTTATAGGGGCTATTTCCGCGGCTAGTTCTATGGTTATTATTTCTTCTATTTCATTAAGTACAATGCTGAGTAATGAAGTTGTTTTTCCACTTATTTTTAAAATTACTAAAACCCAGCATAGCGACTATAACAATTTCCGCGTGTTTTTATTAAATGTGCGTAAGGCACTTGTTTTATTGGTTATTTTATCAGGATATGGCGTTTTTCTATTAGTATCACCAGAAACGTTATCGTCAATGGGGGAGGTCGCTTTTGGTGCTTTTGCGCAACTTACACCCGCATTAATCGCCGCCTTTTATTGGCGTAAAGCGACATTGGTTGGAGCTTATGCTGGTATATTATTTGGTTCAATGATGTGGTTTATGCTGAATTTTTTACCTCAGTTAGGTCTTTATCATCATGTTTTTGAAAGCGATTACTTACCTGTTAATACTATTGCTACACTGCTAAGTTTGAGTACTAATGTATTTGCCTTATGGTTAATGTCGACAGTAAGTCGTCAAAGTGTACAAGAGCGGGTTCAAGCAGCATTATTTATGAATGTTAAAGGCCAAAAGGTACCACTTAATCGTAATAAGCGTAATATTAATATTGATGAACTTGAGTTACTTGTTTCTCGCTTTGTTGGTAGTGCAAAAGCGAAAGATAGTTTTAGGGGCTTTAATATTGAGCATGATATTAAATTATTAGGGCAAGGGGAATATAAGAATGTGCTTTATCAGCATACTGAAAATACTTTAGCGAGTGTGATGGGGGCATCTTCTGCTCGGTTAGTTTTATCTTCAACCTTAGATGGTAGAACTATTGAATTAGATGAATTGGCCATGTTGGTTGAAAATGTATCTAATGAACAACAGCAGTTTAGTTATAGTGTGCTGCATAGTGCAATTGAGAATGCTGGTGAGGGCATTTCAATTATTGATAATAACTTGAAGTTAATAGCATGGAATCAACAATATATTGATTTATTTCATTATCCATCAGAGCTTATTTATGTAGGTAGCCCGATAGAAAGCCTTATTCGTTTTAATGTTCAGCAGGGTTTATGCGGTGATGGTAATGAAAATGAACAGGTTGAAAAACGTTTACGGTATTTAGAGAAAAAAGGTGCTCATAGCTCTGAGCGTGTTCACCGTAATGGGCAAACTATACGCATTGAAGGAAACCCACTGCCTGATGGCGGCTTTGTGATGATGTTCTCTGATATTACCGTATACCGAGAGGCGGAAAAAGTCTTAAAAGAAGCGAACTTAGATTTAGAAGCTAGAGTTGCTGAACGAACTAAAACCCTAGAAAGAACAAATGAAGCGTTGGCTATTGCTAGTGCAAAAGCAGAGCTAGCACATGCCAAAAAAAGTCAATATTTAAAAGCATGCAGTCATGATTTAATGCAACCTATTGAAGCTGCTAGATTATTTACTTCTGCTTTGTCAGAACCCAAAAATTTAAATGAAGTACAATATCGCCAGATTGAGAATATAGAGCATTCGTTAAAAGTTGCTAGTTCGTTAATTACAGACCTAGGTGATATTGCAAAAATTGAAAGCGGAAATATTCAACCTAATCTAACAGCTTTTGCGTTAAATGATGTATTTACAGCACTAGCAAATGAATTCAATGTGATGGCAGAACAGCAACAGGTTTCTTTTCGAGTTATTCCGTCTACTGTATGGGTTACCTCTGATCAGCATTTGCTTTATCGTATATTACAAAACCTCATTGGCAATGCTTTTAGGTATGCAAGTCCAGGGGAAATATTCTTAGGTGAGAAAGTCATCAATGATGAGGTTATTATTCAAGTCTTAGATAACGGCCCTGGCATACCTAAAGAAAAACAAAATGAAATGTTTGAGCAGTTTACTCAACTTAATAACATGTCATCAATATCTAAAGGTTTAGGCTTAGGGCTTTATATCACTCAAAGCTTAAGTGAAATTTTAGGTCATGAATTATCACTTGAATCGGATACAGATAAGGGCTGTAAATTTTCTTTGACGCTTGATAGAACAGAAGTCAGTTTTACACCAGAAGTTCAGCCTCGATATACAATAGGCTTTAAAGATATTACGGTATTATGTATTGATAATGACTCTGCCGTACTTGACGGTATGATAGAGCTACTGAAAATGTGGGAGTGTAAAGTGTTGTCAGCAACCACACCTAAAGAGGCTTTCAGGCAACTTGAATCGCATGGTGATGAATTAAGTATAGTTTTGGCTGACTATCAGCTAGATAATAACGAAAGTGGCTTAATCTTAATACAAGACATTAGGGCCAAATTAAAAAAAGATATACCTAGTATATTAATTACTGCGGCAGATGAGTCCGGAGTACAAGATAAATGTGAAAGCTTAGATGTTGGTTTTATGAAAAAGTCAATTAAGCCAGCAATGTTAAGAGCCCTGATGAGTTCGAAATTAACTCAACACTTACAGCATAATTATAATCAATATTAGTACTTTCTTTGTTAGACAGGAGGTTGAGCTACTTCTAAAGAACTTAAAGCAATTACCGCTTGCGTTCTATTGCGTACGTTTAATTTCTTAAATATAGCTGTTGCATGGGCTTTAATTGTTGCTTCAGAAACATGTAGTTCATAAGCTATTTGTTTATTAAGTAAGCCTTGAGCAAACATCATCAAAATTCGGTGTTGTTGCTGTGTTAAACTAGCTATTTGCTGTGCTATTTCCAGTGTGTGTTGCTGTGTTTCTAATTTATAGAAGTGTGCAGGTAACCATATGTTGCCTAATAATATTTGATTGATAGCATTAAAAATATCATCTACAGATGTCGATTTAGGGATAAAGCCGACAGCACCATGTTCCATCGCTTTATTCATTGTTTTATTATCTTCAAATGCCGAAATTACAATGACAGGAATATGTGGGTAATGACTGCGAATGTGAATAAGCGTATTAAAACCATGAGCACCAGGAATATGTAAATCTAATAATACTAAATCACTAGTATTGTTGTTTTTTAATTGATGCTCTAATGTTTCTATTGTTTGTGCTTCAAGCCATTGTGTTTTTATAAACTTAGTTTGTAACATTGATAATAATGCTTGTCTAAACAATGGATGATCATCAGCAATTATTATTTTTTTAGGCTGAATCATAGGTATTCCTTATATCATTCAATATGATAATAACAATCTAAAGAGCTTTTGTAAAAATAGATTGTTGATGGCATCTTTTCCGTTAAAGCCCTCTAGCAAGTTTATACAATGAGAATGTTTGAATTGAATAATAAGTTCACTAAAAGTAAAGCCAGAAATAAATGTTATTTCTGGCTTTACTTGGTTTGTTAATTTTATTAAAAGCTATTATATTGTTATTCTAGTTTAAAGTTTTGCACTACTTTAGACATAGCATTACTACTAACTTCTAATTGTGAGCCTGCTGTCGCGATTTCTTCTGTCATTGCTATAGCTCTGTTTGTCATGCCAGCTAATTCGTTAATACGCAAGTTAACTTCATCAGCTGCTGATGCTTGCTGTTCAGTTGCTCTTGCAATTTCAGAATTCATATCTAACACTGTTTCCATATAATTATCTATTTCAGTTAACGCAGCATCGGCTTTCTTGGCATCTTCTACAGTTTGTAATGAGGCTTTTTGGCTAATACTTACTGCTTCTACTGCTTCTTTTGTACCTGTTTGCAGCTTGAGGATCATTTTTTGAATCTCTTCAGTACTTTGACCTGTTCTACTTGCAAGTGTTCTTACTTCATCTGCTACAACTGAGAAACCTCGACCTTGTTCACCAGCACGAGCTGCTTCAATAGCGGCATTTAGTGCAAGTAAGTTCGTTTGTTCTGCAATGCCGCGAATAACATCAAGCACATCACCAATATTACCAGATTCAGCATCTAGTGAACTGATAGCGCTACTTACCCGATCAACATCATTTGATAAACTGTTAATTTGATCTATTGTTTTAGAAACAACTTCTTTACCGGCAGCTGTATTTTCTCTTGCGCTTAATGCCGCTGTTTCAGCAGCTTCAGCATTAACACTAACTTCACGTATATTGGTGGTCATTTCTTCCATAGCGGCAGCGACATGTGTTGTATTGTCGCTTTGCTCTTGTACCAATTCATGATTTTTAATACTAGTGTTTGCTAGGTTGTCAGCACTACTTTTAACCGCCTTGTAGTTACTGGTTATATCTAACAATGATGCTTTCATTTTTTCAGTAAACAAATTGAAAAAATGTGATAACTCAGATATCTCATCCTTACCTTTACTATCAAGACGTTGCGTTAAATCACCATCACCATTGGCAATGTTTTCCATTAATTTAGCTGCTTTAATAGTAGGAGTTGTTACACTTTTCGCAATAATAAAGACAAAAGTTCCGATGATAACAGCAAGAATAGATGAAATAATGATAAATGTATTACGAATATTCGCGAAAATATCACCAATGCTATCAATGTAGGCACCAGAGCCGATAATCATTTTCCATGGTGTAAACTCTTGTACAAAAGATATTTTATCAACCGGCTCTTCTTTATTTGGTTTTGCCCATTTATAAGGGACGAAACCTTTATTTTCTTCTCTAACTTTTTTTACAATATCTAAGAATAATGCTTTGCCATCAGGATCCTTTACATGTCCTACTGTTTTACCGTTTAACGCTGGTTTTATAGGGTGCATTAACATGGTAGGTGTTGAATCATTAATCCATATATAATTACCACCGTCATATCTAAAACTTGATAACACAGAAAATGCCTGCTTTTGGGCTTCATCTTGTGTTAATTTTCCTGATTTCTCTAATTGGTAAAAGTGCTCTAGTACACTAGTAGCACCTTCAACAACTTGTTTCACTTTTTGTTGTTGCTGTTCATATAAAATAAAATAACTTTTTGAAAGGGCAACCACGCTTAATAAAATTAGTGCCGTGATTAATGAGATTAATATAAAGCTTAATCTTGATTTAATTGAAAACTTTCTCAATAGTTGCATAGTAATAATATGTTTAAGAATTGTATTACTTATACTAGAACAGATATGAAAAAAAGAGATGTTTTTTATTTTTTTTTATACAATTTTTGATGAAACCCACGAGTATAAAGCTCAATGAAAGTTTTATACTCAATGGGTTTTAGAGTTTTAATAGTTATTTTTTGCTTGTTATTCTAATTTAAAGTTATGTACAACTTTAGACATTGCGTCACTGCTGACTTCTAATTCAGTACCTGCCGTTGCTATTTCTTCTGTCATTGCTATTGCTCTGTTTGTCATGCCAGCTAATTCATTGATACGTAAGTTGACTTCGTCTGCCGCACAAGCTTGTTGTTCTGTAGCTCTTGCAATTTCAGAGTTCATATCTAACACTGTTTCCATATAATTATCAATTTCAGTTAATGCTACATCTGCTTTCTTTGCATCTTCAACAGTTTGTAATGACGCTTTCTGACTAATACTTACGGCCTCAACGGCTTCTTTAGTGCCCGTTTGAAGTTTAAGTATCATTTGCTGTATTTCCTCAGTGCTTTGACCTGTTCGGCTGGCTAAGGTTCGTACTTCATCAGCAACAACAGAAAACCCGCGGCCTTGCTCACCTGCGCGAGCAGCTTCAATAGCTGCATTTAAAGCTAGTAGGTTTGTTTGTTCGGCTATCCCTCTGATAACATCTAGAACAGCCCCGATATTAACCGACTCTTGATCTAATGATGTAATTACACTACTAACTTTATCAACATCGGTTGATAAGTTGTTAATTTGTTTAATAGTTTTAGAAACAATCTCTTTACCCGAAGATGTATTTTCTCTAGCACTAAGAGCTGCAGCTTCAGCGGCTTCAGCATTCACACTTACTTCTCTAATATTAGTAGTCATTTCTTCCATAGCGGCAGCTACGTGTGTTGTATTATCACTTTGCTCTTGTACTAAATCATGATTTTTAATACTTGTTTCTGCAAGGTTTTCGGCACTATGCTTTACGTCTTTATAGCTCGTGGTTACATCTAACAGCGAAGCTTTCATCTTTTCAGTAAATAAATTGAAAAAATGAGAGAGATTTGAAATTTCGTCATTGCCTTCACTATCTAAACGCTTAGTTAGATCACCGTCACCTTGAGCAATATTTTCCATTAATTTAGCGGCTTTAATCGCTGGGTTTGTGATACTTTGAGCGATAATAAGTACAAAACCACCAATAACAGCAGCAATAATTAATGAAATAATGATGGAAGTGTTACGACTTTTTGAAAAGATATCTTCAATGTTGTCAATATATGCCCCAGAGCCAACGATTATTTTCCAAGGTTTAAATTCTAAAACATAAGAAATTTTATCAACAGGTTCGTCTGAACCTGGCTGTGACCATTTATGAGCAACAAAGCCTTCACCATTCGTGTTAATTGCATTAGCCATTTCAATGAATATAGGAACACCATCAGGATCTTCAACATTTCTCATGTTTTTTCCATTTAATGCAGGCTTTATTGGATGCATAAGCATTTTTAAGTCAGTATTTAATATAAATAAATAGTTAGTGTTATCATATCTAAACGTTGACAGCGCTGATAGTGCCTGGGTTTGAGCTTCTTCTTTATTTAACTTTCCTGAAGTCTCTAACTGATGAAAATGCTTTAATATACTTGTAGCGCCTTCAACAACTTGTTGTACTTTTTCTTGTTGTTGAGCATAAAGAGTAGAGTAATTTTTAGATAAACTAATCGCACTTAATAAAATCAATGCTGTAAGAAGTGAAATAAATATAAGACTGAGTCTTGATTTGATTGAAAGTTTTCTCAATAATTCCATATTAATACTTTGTTACTAAATTATAATATATATTTTAGTACAAATTTACAAAAACGAGACGTTTTTGTACGAAATATTTCATAGTTTTATGAGGTATTTTAGTAGACAACACATTTTTAAAAAATTGAATTAAAAGAATTTTAAAATGTGACGAAAACTTATTGAATAGGGCAGGAATAAAAAAGCTCAGTAAACTGTTACTGAGCTTTTATTAGATTTGATATTAGATAATTAAATTTTCTGAATTATAAATCAAATTCAACAGTGTAAGAAACGAAGATTTTTAACTCTTCAGCTTCATCAATAGCATTATCATCTGAATCACCATTAAAGAATACTTTTGAAGCGCCGAATGTGAAACCGTCTTTAGAATATGCAGCGCTAACTTCATTATAGCCACCTACACCAAAGTTACCTTCATTATCATCTGCATAATTAGCTAAATGAAATGATACTTCTGCTTCACTTTTTAGGGCATAAGTATAATCTAATTCAGTATAGACAGTATCACCTAAATCTGTATTTCTAGCATCAGCTAATACAGTTACGCCTAATGTAAAACCAGCAGCTGAAACGCTTGCGTATATTTCAGAAAAATCGATGTCTTGATCTTCATCAGGATATTCATAGTGAATGAAGCCAAGATCATAAGAAACATTTTCAGTAATGTTGCCGCCGTAACCAAAGTATAAATCTACTTCAGTTTCTGCACCTTGCTCACCTTCAGCAAACTCATTGTTGTCACCAAAGTCAACATTAGAAACCCAAACACCAGCGTAAAAGCCAGATTCATCAGCGAAATCTACACCACCAGAAACAGCAGCTTGACCATTTGTTTGCTCAAGGCCTCGAAATAAGTATGTGTTAGATACTGAAACATTTGCCGTTGTTTCTGCAGAAGCTGCAGTTGAAATCATTGCTGTTGAAGCTAAAACAGATGTTAAAGCAACTGATAAAAGAGTTTTTTTCATAGTCTTTCCCATGTTTAATAATAAATGAACTTATTTTTTATTGTGAAGTGTACATCATTGTTACAAATAATGAACATATCTTTATTTAATTAACAAAAAGCAAATATAATGCCTTTTATATATTAAATATTAAAATTAACTTTATTTCAAATAAAAACAGTTGCTTATGTTTTTTATTGGGTTTTTATTTTTAGTTTTAATTCATATTATATTTTTTTGCACCATTTTGCTGCCTTGTTTTGGTGCTCTGTGGTCTTTTTTGGTGCGTTAGGGTTGTTTTTTTAACTTCAATATCAATAGACTATTAGGTAAAGTATGTGAAAATAATTTTAAGGTATGTTTATGGCTGATTTTTTTATTGCTCCTTCAATTTTATCTGCTGATTTTGCAAATTTAGGCAGTGATGTTGCTAGTGTGTTAAACGCAGGTGCAGATATGGTTCACTTCGATGTGATGGATAACCATTATGTGCCTAACTTAACGTTTGGTCCTATGTTCTGTAAAGCTTTACGTGATTTTGGTATTGTTGCACCCATTGATGTTCATTTAATGGTAAAGCCTGTTGATTCATTAGTGCCAGAGTTTGCAAAGGCGGGAGCAAGTATTATTACATTTCATCCTGAAGCAAGTGAACACGTTGATCGTACATTGCAATTGATTAAACAACACGGCTGTAAAGCTGGTTTAGTATTAAACCCGGCAACGCCGTTACATTATTTAGATTTTGTTATGGATAAAATCGATGTAATTATGCTGATGTCTGTTAATCCTGGTTTTGGCGGACAAACCTTTATACCTGAAACCTTAAATAAGCTTCGATTGATTAAAAAACGAATTGTTGAAAGTGGTTTTGATATTCGTTTAGAAGTAGACGGTGGTGTTAATGCAAATAATATAGCTGAAATTGCTGCTGCCGGTGCTGATACTTTTGTTGCGGGTTCTGCCATTTTTAATCAACCAGACTATCAGGTTGCAATAGATGAAATGAGAACACAATTAAGTACGGTTAAGATGTAAGTAGTAATAAAACTACATACATCTATAAGGGTTATATCGTATAATCAAATGGTTCGAAAGTTTAATTTAGTAAAGGAAAATCATGAGTAAACCTATCGTATTAAGTGGTTGCCAGCCTTCAGGTGAGCTAACTATAGGTAACTATTTAGGTGCATTGCGCCAATGGGTCAATATGCAAGATGATAATGAATGTTTTTATTCATTAGTTGATTTACATGCGATTACAGTTCGTCAAGATCCTAAAGCATTGCGTAATGCTGTATTAGATGGTTTGGCTCTTTATATGGCTTGTGGTGTTGATCATGAAAAAAGTACTATTTTTGTTCAATCTCAAGTGCCCGAACACAGCCAATTAAGTTGGGTATTAAATTGCTACACTCAAATGGGTGAGCTAAATAGAATGACGCAATATAAAGATAAATCACAAAAGTCTGAAGCAAATATGAATTCAGGTTTATTTACTTACCCAGTATTAATGGCTGCAGATATTCTCCTATACAATGCTGACAGAGTGCCTGTTGGTGAAGATCAAAAGCAGCATTTAGAATTAGCTCGTGACGTAGCAACACGTTTTAATAATATTTATGGTAATACATTTAAGGTACCAGACCCTTATATTCCAGAATTCGGTGCACGAGTAATGAGCTTACAAGACCCATTAAAGAAAATGTCAAAATCAGATGACAACATTAATAATTTTATTGGCTTATTAGAAGATCCTAAAAAAATTACTAAAAAGATTAAGCGCGCGATGACAGACTCAGATGAGCAGGCACGTATTTACTTTGACCTTAAAGAAAAGCCAGGCGTATCGAACTTATTATCTTTATTGTCATGTTGTACTAATACAACGGTAGAATCTTTAGTACCTCAATATGAAGATAAAATGTATGGTCATTTAAAAGGTGATGTTGCAGATGCCGTTGTTGGCTTATTAGAGCCTATTCAAAAGAAGTTTCATGAATATAGAAATGATCAGGCTTTTTTAGATAGTGTGATGAAATCAGGAGCTGAAAAAGCGTCAGCGCGAGCGAGTAAAGTACTGGCTAATGTATATGATGCGGTAGGCTTTATTGCTAGGCCTTAAAGCATTTAGTAAAAATAATACATAATAAAAAAGGCAGCTTTAAGCTGCCTTTTTTATTATGAAGATAAATTAGATCTTAGTCATCAGTACTTAACGTTTGCAATACCTTAACGTCAACCAACTTACTAACTAAGCTTGTTAATGTTTGTAATGTATCGTTCATAATAATAACATCGTCATCACTTTGTTCAATATAATGTAATTTTTTCATTTGGTTTATTAAACTTGATTGTGCTTTTTTATCAACAAATTCAGGTGCATGAATGTTATTTAAAATAGCTAATCGATTAGCCATTACCACCATTTTACTTTCTAATGTTGATTTTGGCATAGGCGCATTATGTTCAATTAGTTGGCTTACTATCACTAAACGTTGAATCGTTGCCTCAATGCACTTACTCATTGTGAATATTCTAGTATGATTTTCTATGCCATCATGCAATGACCAGAACCCAGCTTTAGAGTGCTTGATTATATGCTGCTCTTCTAAAAAGTGAAGCGTGTTAACAACTTGTTCTTTAACATCATCATCACTTTGCCATAAGAAAAACTCGTGTTTAATGATAGCGATTAATTGTTGTGTTTGCTCAATTACTAATGAATTGGCAATTTTTTCGTTTTTATTAAGTAAACGGCAAATAAGCGAAGGTAATATAAAGGCATGTAAAATATTGTTGCGGTAATAACTCATTTCTAATGCTGATGATTTATTTAAAGAAATAACACTGCCTAACGCATCATCAGTTACGATTACTTTATTTAACGAAATTGCATCATTGATAAGATCTTCACCATTACCTTCAGGCAACGTTAATTCTTTGTGATAAGGAACGTGTTGTTGAAGTGATAGAAAAAAATCAATTTGCTTAGCTAGTATAGTTTTATCTAGTGCTTTATTTTCATTTGTTAATAATATTAAAGAAATTAATGATATTCCGTTTAATGCGACGGCATTATTGATGTTTGTCATCACATGTTCACTTAACAAGTTAACTGATGGTGTTAACCATTGCGGTTTTTGTTGGTCTGAATTATTGATATCTGCTTGCCAATTGGGTACTTCATTGTTTAAAAATTGATTGATATTGATTGGTTCACCAAAATTAACAAAACCCTTTCCGTAATTACGTAGGTTTTTAATGGCTTTTAATACCCCCCAAATTGACTCAGACTTCTTTTTATTACCACTTAACTCTTTGTGGTATGTCGCAACTTCCATAACATGTTCATATCCAATATACACAGGAACAAGGGTTAAAGGACGTTTAACTCCTCGTAACAAACTTTGTACTGTCATAGCAAGCATACCTGTTTTAGGAGCTAATAAACGACCTGTTCTACTGCGCCCACCCTCAGTGTAATACTTGACGGAATAGCCTCGCTCAAAAAGTAAGCCTAAGTATTCTCTAAAAATAGCAGAATATAAGCGGTTGCCACCAAAACTACGTCGAATGAAAAAAGCCCCCGCCTTTCTAAAAATAGGCCCAGCAGGCCAAAAGTTTAAATTAATTCCTGCGGCAATTCTTGGCGTTACTAGACCTTGATTGTAAATAACATACGTTAATAACAAGTAATCCATATGGCTACGGTGGCAAGGAACATAAATGATTTCTTGACCATCTTCAGCTAATGCTCTTAAGCGTTCACCATTATTAACAGTAATGCCACTGTATAGCCTGTTCCATAGTTTATTTAATATACGCTCGCCAACTCTTACCATTGAAATGCTGTAATCACCTGCAATTTCGTTCATGACATTCAAAGCATTTTTACGAGCTCGAGCTTCAGAGATTTTCTTAATTTTCATTTCTTCAGCGATGACTTTTTTAATTGCCGGGTTAGCTAATAATGCTGTAAACATTTGCTGACGATGCATTAAGCGAGGGCCTGAAGCAGCAATAGTTTGACGATAAAAATGAAACCTAGTTATACGTAGTAGTTTTCTTGCTATTTGTGCATCAGAGCCGTGTTGGCTTACTAATTCACGTAGTGAAAGTGCATTACTAAAACGTAATAATGTATGGCGACCAAAAAAGATTACGGTGAATAATTTATGAAGCCAGCTTGGTGATTGTTGTTCTGAAAAAATAGCGCTAAACGTTGCTGTATTTTTTTCTTTGGTTGGTTTTCTACCCCAGTTTAAATTAACAGGAATTATTTGAATATCTAAGTTTTCATTTTCATTATGTAATGATAGTAATTCTTTACTTTGTTGTAAGGCATTGGTGACTGATTTTTTACGCCAATTGAAAATAGGTGTAGATTTTTCTATATAGAGCGTTCGTGAAAATTTTTGACTATTAATTATTACATCGTCAAGAGGGTCAGGTAACCCTTTCTTTTGACATATATTTTGTAATGTTAAAATATCGCTTGCTGATTCAGTATGAAGAATATAAAAAAGGTGTTTGTTTTCGTTTTGTACAGGCATTTGTTCAGCAAGTATTGCTTTACAACGAACAAGTAATGTTAAAGGCAGTTTTAATAAAAAGTAGAAAGTAGAACGAAGGAGAGTCATTTCTCAATTATCCAAGCTTATTTGTGCTAAATATTTTAGCATTTATTACAAGGATGTTATAGATATCAAGTTTGATATTCTGATGAGCAATGAAAATTTAATTATATAAAAAAGCCATATTCATGGTTAGAATACGGCTTTTTTGATTATTGCTATGTGTAAAATCAACACTTAAGTAGTTATAAGCGAATGCTTAGTACATATTTAATGTTATGGAAACACTTTAACTACTTTAACAGTATCGTTTACTTTACTTGCATCAATATAAGCAATCGCTTTTGGGTTACCAGCAACATAGGCAATAGCATCTTCATCACTACCTGACTCAACCAATGGCTTCGCTTTACCTGAAAAGATTAGTTTTGACCAATAGGCTTTTACTTGCTTACTTGATTTACCTAATGCTTTTTGTTCGAATTCAGAACGTACACCATTACCAGATGCTAAATTGGTAGCATTGACTTTTTCACCACTAGCGAAAGATTTATTTTTTCCTAAAAATATTCGTTTAATATCATCATCTGATATTGCACTGGTATTTGCAGGGTTCACAATAACGGCTACATCAGCCATAGCAAATGAGCTAATTAAGCATGCACAAAGTGCAAAACTACGATTAAATAATTTCATTAATAACTCCTTAAAAAACTGTTACTAAAGCAAATCTAATAATGTCTGCATTAACAGTGTTCGCATCATCACTTGAAAAGTTAGTATATTCTAATTTTACTGCGGCAGACTCATGAAAATCATAACGAGCACCTAAGGTAACGTAACTAGTGTCTATGTCTTCTGAAGCAGTAAAATCATTAGTACCTGATATCAAATTATCAATGTTAACTAATAACCCGGCAAGAGCAGGGCTTGCATCTGCTGCACCAGTTTGACGAATAATGTTAGTACCATCTGGGTTAACACCTAATGCGATTGAATCGCGAGTATTTCTATCAGCACCATAAGTTACATGTAATAAAACATCACCTACAGGGTATGCTACTGTTACATAATATGATTCTTCATCGTCAGCAAAAGGCGTATCATCAATTGATAACTCTGTGTACTCACCAATAACACGTAATTTATCAAAATTTAATTGAAAACCGAACTCAAGAAATGTAGCTTTGTCATCTTCAACTGTTAATTGGTCAGTAACATCATCAAGGTTAAATTCTGGAAAGATTATAGAGTCTAACCCAACACCTTGAGCACCTGCAAACGTTGCACTAAAGCCAGTTGCTAAGTTAGCAAAACCATCAACAGGAATATCTAAGCCAGCTTCAAAGTAAGCAGCTCGAAGTGTTAACCATTCGTATGAGAATGTTGTAGCTAAACCAACTACATCATCAAATGATGGAGTAACATCGGTGCCGTCTATATCGAATTCTTCAGAGTTACTACCGTAAATACCATGGAATGTAGCATCAACATTACCAAAGGTTGTATTGTATATAGCACCTACACCATCAATACTATCAAATACTAGATCATAAACACCTTGTTGCGGTGTGATCCAGGGGTATGCGTAAGATACATCTAGGAAGTCTGAATACATAAAGAAAGGTGCGCGTTGACGACCTGCAAGTATACGTAACTCATCATTTACATCGTAGCTAACGTAAGCCCATTCAAATTGAGGATCCCAATCTTCAATACCTCGAGCTGTAATTTGAACAGTAACACCTAAGCCGTTACCTAAGTCACTTGATGCTTGCAGACCAAGTACTGACTCTTGACGAAAATCTAATTTACCTGCATAGTTTTCAAAACCTTCAACAATTTCATCACTTCCCCCGGTAGTACCTGCAACAATAGAAGCAAAGCCACTAAAGTGTATTTCTGCTAAAGCATTACTAGATATAAATGCACTTGCTAAAGCAAGAGTTAATAAGCTTTTTTTCATGTTTTTTATCCTTGATTATTTCTATTTTAATAAGAGTTATCAATAGTGTTTTATTATTGTTATTGTCATTATTAATTTTTTACACTTTAAATTGCAGGGCAATACTTTCAAGCTTAGAAGCCAAGCCATTTAGTTTATTACTAACAGTTGCAATTTCAGTTGATGTATCTGACGCTTCAGTTGCGCATTGTTGTATTTCTTCAACATGCTGAACCATTACACTAGATACTTGAGTTTGTTGTTGTGTTGAGTTAGCAATAGAGTCATTCATTTCAGAGATAACATTAATTGCTGATGTAATTTCAAGTAAGCTTTCACCTGCTTTATTAGCACTCTCTACACTTTCCTCAACACCTGTACGTGAGCTTTGCATTGTTTGTACGGCATTACTTGCAGCACTTTGAAGCTGTGCTAGCATTTGATTAATTTCTTCGGTAGATTCTTGAGTTCTTGAGGCAAGGTTTCTTACTTCATCAGCTACTACAGCAAAACCACGGCCTTGTTCGCCAGCACGAGCCGCTTCAATTGCAGCATTAAGGGCAAGTAAGTTTGTTTGCTCAGCAATACCGCGAATAACTTCTAATACTACATTGACCTTTTCTGTATCTTTTTGTAGTTGATTAATGCTTTCTGATGATTCAAGAACGGTTGTTGATAACTCTCTAATTTTAGTTACCGTTTGATCTACAACGGCTTTACCATTATTGGCTTCAGCATTGGCATTTTGAGCTGAAGATACCGCGTCAGCAGCATTGGTTGTTATATCAGCTACACTTACACTCATTTCATCAACAGATTGACGAGACGCCTCTACACTGTCATTTTGTCGCTTGAAAGATTCAATTGTATTGTTCGAAAGTGCTTGAATATTATTAGCTGTTTCTGCTAAAGGCATTGCAGTATCAACAACATCTTTGATAACACCTTGTAGTTTTTCAATAAAACTATTAAACCAAAATACTAAATCACCAATTTCATCTTTATTATTTGTACTTAAACGAACTGTTAAATCACCATTTTCTTGAGCAATGTTTTTTAATGAGGAAATAATACTATGTAAGCTTCGGAAAATAGAATTCGCAATAGGTACGGCTACAACAAATAAGCTTAAAATAGTGATTGCTCCTATAATAAGACCGGTTGTAGAAGTTGACTCAACTTTACCGTTTACAGATTCAAATGCATGATTAAAGGTTTTATTTTTTTTGTTTTGAAAGTCGGTTAATTTTAGTTGTATAGCATTGAGTTTATTCGTCATGTCTTCACTACGACCTGACAGTGTTGAAAAATCGATAGAACCATCAACCATTTCTCTGGAAAGTGTAGAAGCATCACGGTAGTAACTATCAAAGTCGGCTAACAAGCTTTGTAAAAAAGGCTTGTATTCAGCACTTATACTGTACGAACTTTGTAATTTTTTTCGAAAGTTATCGGCATAGGTATCTGAAGCTGTTAACAGATCTTCTTCGCCCATTGTTGCAGCATTACCTAAGGTTTCTTTCACCTTATCAAGTTGAAGTAAGCTAAATTCAGAAGTTTGTAAATATTGATACTCAACAACGTATGCGTTGTCTAATTCTTCTACAATTTGGTTCATTGCAAGTAAGCTAGTAACCAAATATATGGAAAAGCCAACAGTGCCAACAATAGGTATTAGCAAGATTTTTAATCTAATTGTAATTGCTTTAAAAGATGACATATAAAATACTATTCCGAGCTCTAGTTAATGAATAAAATGCTACTAATTTAATGTAAATTGATCTTACTTTTTAAATTAAGCGTAGCTTAGTTTGTGAAATTGTAAATTTTTGGTTAATACTTTCTTAATTTTCTTGAAAACAATAGATCAATCAAGAATATAAACTTACTGTTTATGGTTAACTTATTTTTGAAATAAAGTTTATAATCAAACAGGCTTAGTCAGCAGCTATCGGCAAAAGTTGAAAATAGTTAAATTTTTATACTAGTTTTTTTCCATTGGGTTAAAATAGTGTCTTAATTATTTAATGTATTAGTGAGCTGTAACTTGTCTTTTACTACCTTTAGTCAGTCAGTAGAAAAAACTGTTTTACCTGAGCGTTTTACTTTTCCATTTTATTATCAGCCGCATGATATTGCGCTAATAGCAATTGAGCAGCTTCAACGTGACTTACTTCAATCGTCATTATTAAAAGCGCATTTCATTGATGATGATAAAACTGCGGGTAAAATGTTTGGCGTACTCGTTGTTCAAAATAAAGAAGGGCAGTTAGGCTATTTATCTGCATTTTCAGGAAAATTGAGTCAGCACCTTATTCCATCGACTGAACCTTTAAATGCACCCTTGCAAAACTGTCATCAGCCGATTTTTGTACCTGCTATTGACGACTCGTTTGAGTCTGATCGAATATTCACTGATACGCAAAAAGAAATTAATGTATTAAATTTGAAAGTAAATGATTTAACGACCGAATTAGAGATACCGAAATTACAGGCTGAATTAGCAGAGCAAACTACGCAGTATAATCATAAGATAGAAGGCTTTCGTCAAAACATTATTACAGCAAGAAAAATAAGAAAAGATAAACGTTTGCATGCAAAAAATAATTTATCTGAACGTGAACAAAGCGTTTTATTTGATGAGCTAGCGAAAGAAAGTGTTGCCGAAAAAAATGCATTTAATGCTTTTAAAGAAAACCAATTACAAGTGCTTGAGTTAACCAAAAAATCACTAGAATTGGCAAACGCTAAAATTATCGCGCTTAAAAATAAACGAAAAAAATTATCAGCAAATTTACAAAAGGCTATTTTTGAACAATACAGTTTTTTAAATGCATTAGGTGATAAAAAGAATGTGATTGAATTATTTTCTTCGCTTACTAGTGACTTATCACAACAATTTAAGGCCATACCATCAGGTGCTGGTGATTGTGCTGCACCGAAGCTATTACATTATGCATATAAACATGATTATTATCCTGTTGCCATGGCAGAGTTTTGGTGGGGTAAATCACCAAAATCAGCCGTTCGTAAGCATAAGCAAATTTATCCTGCATGTCACAGCAAGTGCCAACCTATTTTAACGCATATGCTTAAAGGCTTAAATGTTGATGAAAACCCATTATTAATGAACCCTGCAGAAGGTAAACAGCTTGATATTATTTATCAAGATGACGATATTTTAGTGATTAATAAACCCGCTGATTTTCTATCTGTACCAGGAAAAAATATTACTGATAGTGTTTATAGCCGTATTAAATTAGCATTTCCTTATGCAACAGGCCCATTAATTGTTCATCGCTTAGATATGTCGACATCAGGTTTAATGGTATTAGCGTTAACTAAAGATGCAAATAAACAATTACAAAAACAATTCATTAAACGTACTGTAACGAAACGTTATGTTGCTTTACTTTCTGGCGTATTATCTAATAATAACGGTACAGTTGACTTACCTTTACGAGTTGATCTTGATGATAGGCCTAGACAGCTTGTTTGTTATGAATATGGTAAACCTGCGCAAACATATTATGAAGTGATTCACCGTGATGCTGAAAATACGCGCGTGTATTTTTATCCAAAAACAGGGCGTACACATCAACTAAGGGTGCATTCAGCTCATCAATTAGGTCTTAATGCTGCCATTGTTGGTGATGATCACTATGGTACTTCTGCTGATCGATTACACTTGCATGCCGAGCAATTAACTTTTATTCACCCAGCTACAGGTAAAGAGTTATTTTTTGAAGTGGCTCCTGACTTTTAATGTGTATAAATCAGACTCTTACTTGAGTTTATATACAGTATGTATATAATGACAGTTACTATGGTGTGAACTAACAGGAACCTTATGCGCCCATTAACAGCTCGCCAAGAACAAATATTTAATTTAATTAAAGACACAATTGCTGATACCGGTATGCCACCAACAAGGGTGGAAATAGCGCGTTTTTTTGGTTTTAAATCAGCGAATGCAGCAGAAGAGCATTTAAAAGCACTTGCTAAAAAGGGCTATATTGAAATGCTGCCAGGTACGTCAAGAGGTATTCGTTTAGCGCCTGAGTTTATTGAAGAAGAAGGTTTACCATTAATTGGTAAAGTAGCCGCAGGTGAACCAATATTAGCGCTTGAACATGTTGAACAGAGATATCAAGTTGATGGGAGCTTATTCAAACCCAATGCTGATTACTTGTTACGTGTAAATGGTGAGAGTATGAAAGACATTGGCATTTTAGATGGTGACTTACTAGCTGTTCATCAGACTACTGATGTGAATAATGGTCAAGTGATTGTTGCAAGAGTTGACGATGATGTGACGGTAAAACGCTTTAAACGAGAAGGCAATGTTGTTTATTTACATGCAGAAAATGAAGCCTTTTCTCCAATTGAAGTAGATTTAACGCATCAACAATTTAATATTGAAGGTATTGCTGTTGGTGTGATCAGAAATGCAGATTGGATGTGATCATTGATAATAAGTAGCTAACACTATTTTTAATAATATTCTTTCCTAGTATGTATTTATTAATGGTAAAGTATATAACTTATCGTTGTTAAAAATAGTAAGTAGCTCTAATGAATAAAGCAGTTTATGGCCTTGCCATTGTATTACTTTTAGTGGTTGTTTCTTTTGTTCTTTTTATTGTGAATAAACCCTTACTTGAACAGCCACAAAGTGGAACATACTATACTAAGCATCGTGTCGTTGAACCGTTTTCAATGACCGACCATTTAGGTAACGATTTTAATAATGAATCTTTTCTAGGAAAATGGTCTTGGATTTTTCTAGGCTACACGTCATGCCCAGATATTTGTCCTACAACATTACAAACCTTTAATTTTGCTTACCAAGAATTACAAGCAATTGTTCCAGTGAACCAAGTTATTTTAATTAGTGTTGATCCAAGTAGAGATACTCAAACACGTTTATCTCAATATATTGATTATTTTAATTCAGAGTTTATTGCATTACGAGCAGAGCATGAAACTTTGTTTCCTTTTGCGCGCAACATAGGTTTAATTTATGCTATCAGTAATGAAGCTGATTTCGCTGTACAATCAGGACAGTATCTTGTTGATCATAGTGCTTCATTAGTATTAATAAATCCTGAAGGTCAAATTGCGGCAACCATTAACCCTCAACTTAATGAGGGGCAACCACCGAGTATTAATAAAGCAACCTTAGTGTCTGATTTTAAAAAAATCGTCGCATTATACCAAGCAGATAAATAATACTTTGCTCTAACTTTACCGTTAAAATGTTCATAAATTCTTATGAAAAATATGTCATACCACAAGCAGTTATTTACGTTAGCAATACCCATGATGCTATCAAATATTACTGTGCCATTATTAGGCTTAGTTGACGCGGCTGTTATAGGTCATTTACCTAATGCATACTATTTGGGTGCCAATGCTGTTGGCGCTATGATTATTGTGTTTATTACTTGGCTATTTAGTTTTCTTCGTATGACAACAACAGGGTTAACCGCAAATGCCTATGGCAGTAAAAACAATGTAGCGAACTTACATGTTTTACTTAAAGGCTTGCTGCTTGCTGTCACATTAGGT
>JALZUE010000222.1 GCA_023301705.1 Alteromonadaceae bacterium
AAAAAAAAAAACCCCGCAAGCGCGAGGTTTTATCAGCGTAAACTTGATAATTATTTAATTTGCTCTAAAGCTAAATCTATTGGGCTTGCTATAGTTGAATTACTTAAAAAAGCAGAAACACCCAAAACTACTACAACAAAAAAAACGTTTGTTAATTTGAAACTTTGCGATGGTAAACGGTTCATCTATAATGCCTTTGTTTTATTAATCTATTTGTGTTTAATTTTTTTAAAACACATGTATCTTAATGTAAAGTAAAGCACTTGGTTTTTCAATTACTTAATAAAAACTTTAGAATAAGACGTTTAAAAGTAAAAAGTGTAATACAGCCTTTATAAAAAAGGTTTAAATTCGTCAAAGCCCAAACTTTAGATTTTATCACTGGTTTGTCATTGTTGATTAAACATCAGCCACTTTCAATCTACGGTTCAAATGACTCCTATAATACTACCTAAAAACATCAAAAAACTCTGAGCTAACCCACTTAAAATAATAGTACTAAGATCAAACGCTATTAATAATTTGATTGGTATATATCGAAAAATAAAACCTAAAATAAAAAAAACATCTTAAAACGAGAATATTATTTGCAGTTTTACCTATATGTAGGCGAGAATACAGCTAATAGATAATTATAATACAATTCAAATCAGGAGCAATTATGGCGTCACGTCAAGATCGCGCTAATGCAATTCGTGCTTTAAGCATGGATGCAGTGCAAAAAGCTAAATCCGGTCATCCGGGTGCCCCTATGGGTATGGCAGACATAGCTGAAGTTTTATGGGGTGATTTTTTACAACACAACCCTTCCAACCCTGATTTTAGTAACCGTGACCGCTTTGTTTTATCAAACGGCCACGGTTCAATGTTAATCTATTCATTATTACACTTATCAGGTTATGACCTACCGATTGAGCAAATTAAGCAGTTTCGCCAATTGCACTCTCAAACACCTGGCCACCCTGAATATGGTTACACTAAAGGTGTAGAAACAACCACAGGCCCATTGGGTGCGGGTGTTTCAAATGCAGTAGGTATGGCAATTGCTGAAAAAACGTTAGCTGCACAATTTAACCGTGAAGGTCATGATATTGTTGATCACTTCACTTATTGTTTTCTCGGTGACGGTTGTTTAATGGAAGGTATTTCTCATGAAGCATCTTCACTAGCCGGTACGTTAGGTTTAGGCAAATTAATTGCTTTTTGGGATGACAATGGCATTTCAATTGATGGCCATGTTGAAGGTTGGTTTACAGAAGATATTCCAGCTCGCTTTAACTCTTACGGCTGGCATGTTATTGCAGGTGTAGATGGTCATAACCCAGAAGCGATAGCTGTTGCAATTGAAGAAGCAAAATCTGTAACAGATAAGCCAACAATGATTTGTTGTAAAACAATTATCGGTTTTGGCTCACCAAATAAATCAGGTAGCCATGATTGTCATGGTGCACCATTAGGTGATGAAGAAATTGCTGCTGCTCGTGAGTTTTTAAACTGGCCACATGCACCATTTGAAATTCCTGCTGACGTTCAAACACAGTGGGATGGCAAAGAAAAAGGTGCTGAATTAGAAGCTGCATGGAATGCTAAATTTGACGCTTACAGCAAAGCTTACCCTGAGCTTGCGGCAGAATATACTCGCCGAGTTGTTGATCAAGCATTACCAGAAGGCTTTTCTGAAGCAGCACAAAAACTTGTGATTGATACACAAGCAAAAGCTGAAAACATTGCTTCACGTAAAGCCTCTCAAAATACCATTGAAGCATTTGGTGCTTTATTACCAGAAATGATGGGTGGTTCGGCTGATTTAGCCGGTTCAAACTTAACATTATGGTCAGGTGCTAAAGGCCTTCAAGATGACGCTGCAGGTAACTACATTTTTTACGGTGTACGTGAATTTGGTATGAGCGGTATTATGAATGGTATTTCATTACACGGTGGTTTTATTAATTACGGTGCTACCTTCATGATGTTTATGGAATATGCACGTAATGCTGTACGTATGTCTGCATTAATGGGTATTCAAAACGTATTTGTTTATACGCATGACTCAATTGGTCAAGGTGAAGATGGTCCAACGCATCAGCCTATTGAACAATTAGCTAACTTACGTATGACGCCAAACATGTCTACATGGCGCCCTGCTGATGCAACAGAATCTGTTGTTGCATGGAAAACAGCGATTGAACGTCAAAAAGCACCAACATCATTAGTATTTTCTCGCCAAGGCTTACCTGCGCAAGCGCGTACTGAAGCGCAAGTATTAAATATTGCTAAAGGTGCTTATGTTTTAGTTGATTGTGGACAAACCCCTGATGTGATTTTAATTGCTACCGGCTCTGAAGTTGGTTTAGCGGTTGAATCAGCTGAAGCATTAGCAACTGAAGGCATTAACGTAAACGTAGTATCTATGCCTTCAACGGATACCTTTGATGCACAATCAAAAGAATACAAAGAAAGCGTTTTACCATCAACAGTACTTAAACGTGTAGCCATTGAAACCTCACATGTTGATTACTGGGCAAAATATGTAGGTTTTGCTGGTGATGTGGTTGGTATGTCAACATTTGGTGAATCTGCACCAGGCGCTGATTTACTTAAACACTTCGGTTTTACCGTTGAAAACGTAGTAAATAAGGTAAAAGCACTATAAACAGTGTGAATACTTAATATTATTGAGCTAAGCGTCGATGTCTTTTACCTTAAATAAAGGTAAAATATCGGCGCTTTTTTCATTAATGCATTTATTGAAGCAATATTAATGAATAACTCTTTATTTATTTCAACGTATAAAGTACTGAAGGTTTATGCCAATTAATTCGACAAATTTTAAAGTGAATATTGCCATCAATGGTTTTGGCCGTATCGGCCGAAGTGTTGCACGTGCACTTTATGAAAACGGTTTGAATGAACAATTTAATTTAGTAGCCATTAATGAGCTTGCAAAAATTGAAGGTATTGCCCACTTATTAAAATACGATACAACTCATGGTCGTTTTCCTTTTTCAGTCAGTCATCAAAAAAACTTATTAAACATTGCTGGTGATAATATACATATTAGCCATGAAAAAAAGTTAACTGATTTACCATGGTCAAAATATAATGTTGATATAGTTCTGGACTGTACAGGAATTTTTGGCAGCAGAGAAGATGCGCAAATTCAGATAGATAATGGCGTTAAAAAAGTGTTATATGCACACCCTGCCGCCTCAGACGTTGATAACACCATTATTTTTGGTGTTAATGACAATACACTTTTAACCAGTGATAAAATAGTATCAAATGGCTCTTGTACCACGAACTGCATTGTTCCTGTGATTAAGGTCATTGACGATGCATTTGGCGTTGAAAGTGGCACTATTACTACAATTCATTCGTCTATGCATGATCAACAAGTCATTGACGCTTATCACGATGATTTACGAAGGACACGCGCAGCTGGGCAATCAATTATTCCTGTAGATACAAAGTTAGCCATTGGCATAGAACGTATTTTACCTAAATTTTCTGGTCGATTTGAAGCAATTGCAGTACGTGTTCCTACCATCAATGTAACAGCAATGGACTTAAGTGTTACAGTAAATAAAGATGTAACAATTCATGATATTAACCAAGCAATTCAGCAAGCACAAAAAAATGGCTTAGCCGGTATTCTTGGTTATACAGAAGAACCACTCGTCTCGGTTGATTTCAACCACGATCCACATTCTTGTATAGTTGATGGAAACCAAACACGCGTTAGTCATAAACGTTTAATAAAGATGTTAGTTTGGTGTGATAATGAATGGGGTTTTGCAAACCGTATGTTAGATACAGCCTTTGCTATGGCTCAAAAAACAGCAAAAAAATAGTACTATAAAAACCTATATATAAAGTTTTATAGTAAAAAGTAAAAATTACCGTTTTATTATTTATATCCGCTAAATAATAAAAATTAATTAAATTTAAAAACAATGAAGGAATACCTTATGTCTGTACTTAAAATGGCTGATTTAGATCTTGCTGGTAAACGTGTATTAATTCGTGAAGATTTAAATGTACCATTAGAAAATGGTCAAATCACATCTGATGCTCGAATTCGTGCTGCTTTACCAACGTTAAAGCTTGCTTTAGAAGCAGGTGCTAAATTAATGGTTATGTCTCACTTAGGTCGTCCTACTGAAGGTGAAGCAAGTGATGAATCATCTCTATTACCTGTAGTAAACTACTTAAAAGAAGCACTTGATTACCCAGTAAGTTTAGCAACAGATTATTTAAATGGCGTTGATGTTGCTGAAGGTGAGCTTGTTGTATTTGAAAACATTCGTTACAACGTTGGCGAGCAAGCAAATGATGAAGCATTATCGAAAAAATTAGCTGCTTTATGTGACGTATTCGTAATGGATGCATTTGGTACGGCTCACCGTGCTCATGCTTCTACTCATGGTGTTGCTAAATATGCTCCTACTGCATGTGCGGGTCCTTTATTATCAGGTGAATTAGAAGCATTAGGTAAAGGTTTAGATAACCCTGCTCGTCCATTAGTTGCTGTTGTTGGTGGTTCAAAAGTATCAACTAAATTAACAGTACTTGATTCTTTATCGAAAATTGCTGATGTATTAGTTGTTGGTGGTGGTATTTCAAATACTTTCGTCGCTGCTGCAGGTAATGAAGTGGGTAACTCACTATACGAAGCAGACTTAATTCCTGAAGCACAACGTTTATGTAAAACAACTGAAGTAATTTACGCTGAAGATGTAACAACAACAAAAGAAGGCTTCAGTGATTGGAGCCATGACTCTAAAACAACAATTAAAGCACCTAGTGAAATCACTAATGATGAAGAAATTATTGATTACGGCCCAGCTTCTGCTGAAAAAGCGGCTGAGATATTAAAAAATGCTAAAACAATTTTATGGAATGGTCCTTGTGGTGTATTTGAATATGATGCATTTGCGAAAGGTACTGAAATTGTTGCACAAGCAATTGCTGACAGCGACGCTTTCTCAATTGCTGGCGGTGGTGATACATTAGCCGCTATTGATAAGTTCAACTTAGCAGATAAAATTTCATACATTTCTACAGGTGGCGGTGCTTTCTTAGAATTTGTTGAAGGTAAAGTATTACCAGCTGTGGCTATTTTAGAAGAGCGTGCTAAAGGTTAAGTTATTAACTTTGTATTCTAATTAAAAAAAAATAGAACGTTGTTTATTTATAAAATTTTAATTAGAATACGCCGCTTAAATAACAGGCTAAGTAATAAATAGCTTTTGTTATAGTTTATATAAAATTAGTTTTGGAGAAAATACATGGAAATTATTACTGAATGGTATGATGAAAATAAATTAATGTTGATTGATTTTGCAGTAAAATTTGCAGTCGCATTAATTATTTTTATTGTTGGTAAAATAGTATCACGCATAATAAGCAATGTAGTTAAGAAAGTATTACTACATAAAAAAGTAGACCCTACAGTAGTATCTTTTATTGGTAGTATTGTTTACGGCTTAGCAATGGCATTTACGATTATTGCAGCTATTTCACACTTAGGCTTCAATACAACATCTCTAGTTGCAATTATTGGTGCTGCTGGTTTAGCTATTGGTTTAGCTTTACAAGGTTCACTTTCTAACTTTGCATCAGGTGTATTGTTAATCTCTTTCCGTCCATTTAAAGCCGGCGATTTCGTTGAAGTAAGCGGTATTGCAGGTGTTGTGGAAGAAGTATTAGTATTTTCAACAACGTTAAAAACAGGTGATAACAAAAGTGTTATTATTCCTAACAATTCAATTACTGGCGGTACAATTACTAACTACTCTACTAAACCGACACGCCGTATCGATTTAGTTATTGGTGTTAGTTACGATGCTGATTTAGCAAAAACAAAAGAAGTTTTATCAACAGTTGTTACTAAAGACGAGCGTGTATTGAAAGATCAAGCTGTTACAATTGGTGTAAGCGAACTTGCTGATAGCTCTGTAAACTTAGTGGTACGTCCTTGGGTTAAATCTTCGGATTACTGGCCTACATATTTCGACTTATTAGAAAATATTAAAGTTGCATTAGATGAAGCTGGAATTGAAATTCCTTACCCTCATTTATCTGTTAATGTTAACCAAGAGACTGCAAATGAAGAATAAATTAGCACTTTTAGCATTAGTAACAACGCCTTTTTTCGTTGTTGCTGAAGAAGCAAAGTCACCTTGGAAAGCCTCAGCTGAGTTAGGTGCCTTATATAAAACAGGTACAACTAAAGCTGCTGACATACTTGCTGGTTTTGATGCATCTTATGAAAAAGGTCAATGGAAGAACGCTGTACGTTTTGATTTGCTTGTTAGCCAAAGTGAATCTACTGACGCTGATTCAGATGAATTAGAAACAACAGACCAAGAATTTAAAATTAATTTTCAAACTAACTACACATTAAGTGAAGAAGGTAAAAATTACATCTACGGCAACTTTGAGTATGAAGATGATCGCTTTAGTGGTTTTCAAAACCAGTGGTCACTTTCTTCTGGTTGGGGTCGTCGCTGGTATGAATCAAAAGATGCAACATTAGATGCTGATATTGGTCCAGGTTTTAAACGTGATACTGAAGACGATGGCACTAAAAATGATTCTTTTATTGTACAAGGACAATTACAATACAATAAAAAATTCAATGAAAACGTTAACTTCCAACAGTTAGTCATTGCTAAATGGGCACCAGATAGTGATGAAAATAGTCAATATAAAACTGAATCTTCAATCACAGCAAATTTAGTTGAAGCATTAAGCTTGAAGTTTACATTTGCAATTGATCATAATACTGAAGTGGGTGAAGGAATAGAAAATACTGACACTCAAACAGGTATTACATTAGTGTATACATTTTAATTAATATTTAGTTAATGATAATATTTAAAGCCGCTTTTAGCGGCTTTTTTATTAAATAAACATCAAATACTCATATTATCTGGTTTTTTGTGGTACTATTATTTAGTTAATTTATACACCATCTATCAGTTATTTAAACTATGAATATATCAAAAATCGATTTAAATTTATTAATTTATTTAGACGTATTATTGCGAGAAAAAAACGTTACGCGTGCCGCTGGGCAATTAAATATTACACAACCGGCAATGAGTAATGGTTTAAAAAGACTACGTTCTTTATTTAATGATCCTATTCTAGTTAGAACATCTGATGGTATGGTACCTACAGAGCGAGCTCGTTCCTTAGGGCCAGCAATTCGAAAGATATTACTCGATTTAGAAGAAACACTACAAAACGAAGAAGATTTTGCTGAACAAACAAGCCAACGAGTTTTTCGTGTTATGGCTAGTGACTACGCTGCTTCAACACTTATACCTCCTTTACTTAAGTTATTAAATAAAAAAGCCCCGCATATTATCATTGATATTATGACGCCAAGTGATGTAACTTTTCATGATGTAGAAGCTGGTAAAATTGACATGGCAATTAATCGCTTTGAAGAATTACCCCAATCATTCCACCAAAAGACAATTTGGAAAGACACTTTTTCATGTATTGTTGGTACAAAAAATCCAATTATTAATAATTTTGATATTAATAATTATTTAGCTGCTGACCACGTATGGGTTGCAAAAACAGGTTTTGGTGTTGGCGTTGGTATGGATACAACCAACAATACTAGTTTGGGCTGGGTAGATGAAGCTTTATCAAAATTAAGCCGTAAGAGAAATATCAAAGCATTTACCCGTAATTATCATGTTGCGATGCAAATAGCATTAGAAAGTGATTTAGTAGCAACGCTACCAACTCGCTCAGCAATGATTCACAAAGACGACAATAAGTTTAAAGTATTACCTCCACCATTTGAAATCCCAGCAATGGAGCTAAAAATGATCTGGAGCCCTCTATTACATCATGATGCTAGCCATATATGGTTTAGACAACTGGTGATAGAAACTGTTGAAAGCTTGTAATTAGCATAGACTCTAACAATATGATGTGGAATGTTTTATACAGCTTACTTGCAATATTAGGCTGTTTACTTTTAGGATACGGTGTTTCATATTTAGTAGGTGGTATACCTGCTAGCCTTTATGGCATGTTGATTTTAACAACGCTTCTGTCATTCAATATCATAAAAGCGGAACGTATTAAGCAAACAATTCAATGGATAATTGCCAATATGGGTATTTGCTTTGTGCCAACATCTATCGGCATAGTTGAGTACGTTAGCTTAATAAAATCTTATGGTTTAATTATCACTGTAGCCGTAATTTTTACCACCCTATTATTAATGACTATTGTTGGTTTCTTATATCAATACGTTATTGAAAATGAAAAACCAACAACGCAGCATAAAGAGTAGGCAATATGATTGATTATATTGTTTATACGATCTTATTAACGCTATTTATCATTATTAGTTACCAAATAGCATTTGCAATACAAAATAAAACCAATAGTGTCTTACTAAATCCTATGTTAGTAGCCATGCTAATAATTATACCGGTATTGTTTTGGCTCAATATTTCAATTCAAGAATTTAAACATCATACCCAATTTCTAAATGCTTTATTAGAACCTGCAATTGTTGCTCTTGGCTTACCTTTATATCAACAAATACAAAGTATTAAAAAAAATATAAGTAAAATTCTCATCATATTGACGTTATCAATTAGCTTAGTCATGACCTTAAGCTTCTTCATCAGCAGACTACTGATTGAACGTGCAGATATAGCTATATCGTTAGCATTAAAGTCAATCACCACGCCAATAGGTATTGAGTTAACAAATAAACTTGATGGGATTGACTCACTGACAACCGTGATGATTACTATTGCAGGTTTAACCGGTGCTATTGTTGGGCACAAATGGTTAAACTTTCTCAATATTCGCTCGCCCAATGCGCAAGGTCTTGCTATAGGTTGTGCTAGTCACGCATTAGGCACAAGTGCTATTAGTAGAATTAGTTATCAACATGCTGCATTTGGTTCACTAGCCATTGTAATATCAGCTATTATTACAGCGATAATAGCACCTTGGTTAATTCCACTACTACAAAACTAGTTTTTAAACGTTATGACTCAGAACAACGATAAAATATTATTTTGAACTTTGTTTTAAATTTGTTATCTAATCGTTTAATATAATTTTATTAACAAATGATAATATTTTCTTACAAATTTAATTTCGTAGCTTACATCATATGAAAAATACAACACCTTATATATTGAACAATACTTTTAATAACAGTTTTCTTAAAAACAAAGTAACAGTGTCGCTTTCTATTATGTGTTTATTTGTATTAACTACAGTCTTTTCAAGCTATAAAATTGAAGCAGAGCCTTTTAATGAAAACCTGTTAAAAAGTAATACTCAAAAAAATATTACAGCAAGTATCACTTACAGAACTGTTCATCCATTTAAAGAAAAACAAGCAATATTATTAAATTCAAAGCATAGTTATGCGATATTTTCACCAGTAACGAGAACAATAGAAAACCAAACGGTAAATAATTTTAGTAGTGAGTCGAATAAACCATCATTTTATCAAGCAAGTTTTTTTGAAAAAGCAATGCGATTTAATGATACATTACAAACATGGGTAAATTAGCTTTCACATATTTACCCTTATTTATAGATAACACCGCTTTATATTTCTTTTAGTACCTGGCTAATCATCTCACCTACTTTTAGAAAGGTTTTTTGTCTCACTGAAGTAGCTCGCCATAACATGCCAATATCACGATAAATATCATCACCTAACTTTTCTACAATTAATTTTTCATGATCACCAACACCTTTTTTAACTGCCATTTCGGGTAAAAAAGTAAAGCCTTGATGAAAAGCTGTCATTTGAACTAGCGTTGCTAAACTTGAGGCTGAAAATTGATGTATTTTACTCGGCTCGGCCAATTTACAGGCGGCTAATGCATGCTCTGTTAAACAATTTTCTTGAGTTAATAAAAAAACACTTTGCTCTGGCAATGACTTGTAATCGTAAGACTGCTTAAACTGTTCAATGAGTGATTTATCACCGGCAATATAGAAAGGATCTTGTCCAAGCACTTTGCTTTTAAATTGATGATTTTTTACTGGCATAGCTGTAATTGCAATATCAATTTTTCCATGAGAAAGCTCTTGTAGTAAATTTTCAGTTGTCGCTTCAACAAAGTATAAAGACAGTTCCGGTAAATAGGCTTTAGAAGCCTCTGAAAGCTCCTGTAACATATAAGGTGCAATTGTTGGTATACAACCTATAGTTAAACTACCTTTATCATCACTGCCTTGTGCTTGGCCATAATGAATAAAATCTGTTGCATCGTTGATTAGGTTTTGCGCCATATCTACGAGTTTTTCACCATGAGGTGTAAAAATGAAGGATTTATGGTCACGTTCTATTAATTGACAATCTAATTGTTCTTCTAATTTGATAATCGCGCTGCTTAATGTCGATTGGCTAATAAAACATGCACTGGCAGCTTTGTTAAAATGTTGATATTGATGAAGCACGATCAAGTAATGAAGGTGTTTTAAATTAGGTAAAATCATTGTTCAAATACGTTTATTCAATAAGTAACTTGATAATAATAGAAAAACGTTGCAAATAAAATGCGATAAACGATTTAACTTTAGTAAAAATTCCGCTATGTTCTTTTTTGAAAAATACATTATATACACAATAGGAAAATATTATGGTTACAGCCGCTGCAAGACACTTATTAGTTGATACTGAAGAACAATGTCTTGAACTAAAAAATCAAATTATAGCTGGTCAAGATTTTGCTGACGTTGCACAGCAGCATTCAAGTTGTCCATCAAAAGCACAAGGTGGTGCTTTAGGTACATTTGGTAAAGGTCAAATGGTAAAAGAGTTTGAAGATGTGGTCTTCACAGCACCATTAAATGAAGTTCAAGGACCAGTAAAAACACAATTTGGTTATCATTTATTAGAAGTAACTGAACGTACAGGTGAGTAGTATTTTATTAATTAAATAATAATACTGACCTCTAGACAATAAAAAAGGATGCTTATGCATCCTTTTTTATTCATCTTAAATGATTAACGATTAGCTAAAAACGCTCGTTAATACCCAGAAGAATAGAATTGATAAGCCTGCGCCTACAGGTAATGTGATTACCCATGAAATAACAATGTTACGCACTACACCTAAGTTAATAGCCGCAATACCACGCGCCATCCCTACACCTAATACAGCACCAACAAGTGTTTGCGTAGTAGAGATAGGTAAACCTAAACCAGAAGATATAACAACAGTTGCAGCAGCTGATAATTCAGCAGCAAAACCTCTACTTGGTGTTAAGTGAGTAATACCATTACCAATTGTTGCAATAACTCTATGACCGAATACCGCTAAACCAACAACAATACCAAAACCACCTAATGGCAAAATCCACCATTCAAGTGTACTTTTAGAAACAATAGCACCTTCGTTAGAAACAATACTTGCAACAGCAGCTAGTGGACCAATAGCGTTAGCTACATCGTTAGAGCCGTGAGCAAAAGCCATACAACAAGCAGTTACAATCATTAATACACCAAATACTTTTTCAACATTAGCATAATGTGTAGTTTTAGACGCTGTTTCGTCAAACTTTAATCGAGCAATGAACACCTTACCGATAATAGCGACAACAACAGCAACAATTATTGCGTAAATGTAACCCTCTGTTGTACCAATATCTAAACCAACGTGTTTTAAACCTTTTTTGATAGTTACTAACGCTAAAACAAAACCCGCTAAAAACATGTAAACAGGTACATATTTGCGCGCTTGATTTAACGGTTTATCATGATCAAATATTAATTTTTGTGCACTATTGAAAATAATAAATGCTATCACACCAGAAATTAGTGGTGTAATGATCCAACTACCAACAATACCCAATACTTTGTCCCAAGCTACAGTATCCATACTTACACCTAAAGCAGCAAAACCGATGATTGCGCCAACAATAGAGTGAGTAGTAGATACAGGCCAACCTAATGCAGAAGCTATAAGTAACCATGTTGCAGCAGCAAATAATGCTGAGATCATACCGAAAACTAATAATTCCGGCGTATGTGTGAAGTATGATGGATCAATAATTCCTTTACGAATTGTTGATGTTACTTCGCCACCGGCTAAATATGCGCCAGCAAATTCAAATACCATTGCAATAATAATTGCTTGTTTAATGGTTAACGCTTTAGAGCCTACTGATGTACCCATGGCGTTTGCTACGTCATTCGCACCAATACCCCATGCCATAAAAAAACCAACAACTGCGGCTAGAATAACTAGAACCGAGCCATAATTTGCTATGATTTCCATTATATTACCCTACTATCTTGCTAACATGATTTCTAAACGTGCACCTACACGCTCAGAAAGGTCTGCTAATTCACCAACCCACTCTATAATTTGATATAAGAACATTACATCAACCGGGTTAAGTTCACTTTCTATATTTAACAAGTCGCCACGTAAAGCTACTTGCATCGAATCCGTATCATCTTCAATGGCATCTAATTGGCTAATCATTTTCTCAACCAATTGAATTTCTCTACCACGAAATCCTGTTTCTAATAAATCATCTAATTCATTAATTGCATCTGCAGCTTTTTCTGTAGCTTCAAGGCAACGGCGCAAATATTTTGAAAAATTAGTTTGTAATTCTTCTGGAAGTTTTAATTTACGTCCTAAAACACGACCTGCAATATCTTTTGCACGATTAGCTATTTTATCTTGTTGTGTAACAAGCTCTAAAATATCAGCACGGTCAACAGGCATAAATAATCCACCTGGTAACTCTAGACGTAACTTACGTTTTAAATCGTCTGCTTCGTGTTCAATTGCTGAAATTACTTTACGCACTTCAGCGGCTTCATCCCAATCATTTTGAGCACAAGACTCAAAGAAAGGAATCAACTGGTTTGCACACTTAGTTACCACACGAATGTGCTTTTCTAATGGTTTAATTGGTGATTTAGCAAACACACCAAGTATTGAATTTTCAGGCATAACATTTTCCTGTTAACAAGTTGTCTTTAATTAAAATTCGCAGCGGATATTAACTGATTTATTGACAGATGCAAGCAGTAACGCAATAGTCATAAAACTGTAATATTCGAAACAACACCTAGATATAAATATCTACTGTTTTTTCTTTGTTTTATTAATTTTTTATACTTTTTTTCTTACTTTTTTGCTTTTTTATACATTTTAATTACAAATGAATTTCTTCAAATTTAGTATGGCGAACAACTTTGCCTTTCACAAAATAAATAATATATTCACATATATTCGTACAACGGTCGCCAATTCGCTCTAATGCTCTGAGCGCCCAAATGACACTCATCATTTGCGGTATAGCGATGGGCTCTTTCATCATATATTCGGTCAGTTCATTCATCAGACTTTTATAACGCTGATCTATCTCTGCATCTTTTTGATGAACAGCTAAAGCAGCATCAACATCCATTCGGGTAAAAGCGTCAAGCGTCTCTTGTAAAAGCGCTAATACGTTGTGCCCTAAACTATCTAAATTTAACAATAAATATTGTTGAGATTCGGAAAAACTTTCACTGGTAACCTTTGCTATTTTTTGAGCTTCATCACCTATGCGCTCTAAATCAGCGATAGTTTTGACTATTGCCATAATTAAACGTAAATCACCGGCTGCTGGCTGACGCTTTGCAATAATCCGAGTGCATTCATCATCAATACTCATTTCTAAGTTATTAATCTGATAATCACTCGACAAAACAATATTTGCTAATGCCGCATCATTTTCATATACCGCTTTTAGTGAATCTCTTAACTGTTTTTCAACTAAACCACCCATGTGCATGGCATGGTTAATAATATTTTCTAAATCATCATTAAATTGACCTGAAATGTGTCGGCCTAAATTTAAATTATCCATTAGTATTCCTGTCATTTAGCCGTAACGGCCAGTAATATAATCTTCTGTTTGCTTTTTCACTGGGGTGGTAAATAATGAATTAGTATCACTGTATTCAATCAATTTTCCCATATACATAAACGCAGTTTGATCTGACACACGCGCTGCTTGCTGCATGTTGTGTGTAACAATAACTACGGTAAACTTTTTCTTTAAATGATTAATCAATTCTTCTATTGTTAGTGTAGAAATAGGATCTAATGCAGATGTTGGTTCATCTAACAATAATACTTCTGGTTGAATCGCAATGGCTCTAGCAATAACCAAACGTTGCTGTTGACCACCAGATAGTCTTAAAGCGCTTTCATCTAACCTGTCTTTAACTTCATCCCAAAGTGCAGCACTTTTTAATGACTCTTCAACAATTTCATTCAATACTCTAGGGTTTTTTTCGCCCATAATGCGTAAACCATACACCACATTTTCATAAATCGTTTTAGGAAAAGGGTTAGGACGTTGAAATACCATACCAATACGTCGTCGAAGCGCTGCAACATCAACATTAGTATCATAAATATTATTACCGTTTAAATTGATTTCACCATTAATTTTACAAGTGTCTACTAAATCATTCATACGATTAATACAGCGTAACAATGTCGATTTACCACAACCAGAAGGCCCAATAAAAGCAGTCACCTGCCCTTTAGGAATGACCATTGAAATATCTGATAACGCCTGCTTATCACCATAAAAAAGATTTAAGTTTTTTATCTCTAGCGCTTTTTGTTCATCGCTTAACTGTGATAAATCTAATTGGTTATTAAAACCTAGCGGTGTCGTTGGACGAATTGAAATCATAAATAGCTCAAAATTTAATTTAATGGTCAACAGTGTTATATTTTTCTCGTAAACGATTACGAATAAATACTGCAGATAAATTTAATACAACAATAATCATCACCAATAAAAGTGCGGTTGCATATACAAGTGGTCTAGCCGCTTCTACATTGGGGCTTTGAAACCCAACATCATAAATGTGAAAACCTAAATGCATAAATTTTCTTTCTAAATGTAAAAAAGGAAAATTACCATCAATAGGTAAAGCAGGCACTGCTTTAACCACCCCGACTAACATTAGAGGAGCAACTTCTCCAGCTGCTCGAGCAATAGCCAGAATGATTCCGGTCATTATTGCCGGGCTAGCAATCGGTAAAATAATACGCCATATAGTCTCGGCTTTAGTTGCACCTAAAGCCATACTACCGTCTCGAATCTCTCGCGGAATTCGAGCTAAACCTTCTTCGGTAGAAACAATAACAACAGGTAACGTTAAAATAGCTAACGTTAATGCTGACCATAGAACACCGGGAGTACCAAATGTCGGGTTAGGTAAGTTTTCACTATAAAATAAATTATCTAAACTACCACCCACCATATAAACAAAAAAACCTAAACCAAATACACCATAAACAATGGAAGGGACACCAGCGAGATTAATTACCGCAATTCGTAATAATTTAGTAAAAGCATTTTTACCTGCGTACTCATGTAAATATACTGCTGCAACTACGCCAAATGGTGAAACAATAACAGTCATTAATAACACCATTAATACCGTACCAAAAATCGCAGGAAAAACACCACCTTCGGTATTCGCCTCTCTTGGTCCTTCACTAAGAAAGCTAGCTAGCTGATTAAAAAATACAAACAGTTTGTTCCAAAACGTTAATTGGTTATTAAAAGTAATCGTTAATATCTGCTCTAAGTTAATTTCAACAAGCTGACCATTTTTATCACTTATGATGATACTGTCACGTGCAACTTTTGACCTTAATAGCAGTAATTTTTCTTCTAGCTTTTGATAGTCACTTAATAGCTGAGCCTGCTGTTCTTCAATGTTGACTCGAGCATTGTCACTATAAGTGTCAGTTAATATGTACTCTCGTTCTTGTCGACGTAAGCGCTCAAGTTGATAGTTAATGTCGTTAATATGATCTTTTTGTAATATATCTATATCAGCTTGAAACTTTTCGGCTCTAGCTAACAACTCAGGTAATTGAGATTGTTTAACTTGTTTTCCAGCCAACAGTATTTGCTCGATAACACCATAAAAATTTCCTAAAGTACGACGTTCAATCACCGCAATTTCATTAGGTAATGTTTGCTCGGTAACTTGCTCAAGATATAACCATTGAAAATCAAGAGGGTTTATCTCTCTGTTACCCGTCTTTACTAGAATACGCTCTATTACTGAGCCTTCAGGTATGAACCCTAGGTTTACCTGAGCTAGTTGAACTGCTGGTACTTGTTCTCTATCGTAAATTTCACCAACAATATAGCTAATATGACCGCCTTCACTTTCTTTAACAAACTGATGTACTGGTGAAGGCCAGAAATAAGATAAACCTTGAGAAGCAATTAGCCACAATAAGCCGATAACAGCAATTAAACTAATACTAACACCACCAGCTGCGCACCATACCCATGGAGCACCTGTTTTAAACCATGCTTTCATGATATTGCTCCGTTATAGTTCACTGTACTTCTCACGTAAGCGCTGACGTACTAATTCAGCTAAGGTATTAAAAAAAAAGGTAAAAACAAAAAGCACAAAAGCAGCTAAAAATAAAATACGATAATGCGAACTTGCCACTTCAGATTCAGGCATTTCAACAGCAATATTAGCCGCTAACGTTCTCATGCCTTGAAATACACTCCAATCAAGTACAGGCGTATTACCTGTAGCCATTAACACAATCATCGTTTCACCAACAGCTCGACCTAGTCCCATCATAATGGCAGAAAAAATACCCGGACTAGCAGTTAATAGAACAACTTTGATTAACGTTTGCCATGGTGTTGCTCCCAATGCTAATGAGCCACTGGTTAAATGTTTAGGTACACTAAAAATGGCATCTTCAGCAATGGAAAAAATAGTAGGGATCACAGCAAAGCCCATAGCAATACCTACCACTAAGGCATTACGCTGATCAAAATTTAAACCCCATTCATTTGTTATATGTTCACGTATATCACCATTAAAAAAAGTCAGTTCAATGATTGGTGATAAATGAAAAGCAAGCCAAGTAGTCAGTATTAATACCGGTATTAACATTAAAGGTGATGAGCTTTCAGGCAACCATGTTTTAATTTTATTTGGCAATATTGACCAACTAAATGCGGTTAATAAAATACTCACAGGAAAAAGTAAGCATATTAAAAATACGGCTGGCAAATAATTTTCAATAATAGGCGCTAACCATAAACCCGCTAAAAAACCTATAATGACCGTAGGTAATGCTTCCATTAACTCAATAGTTGGCTTCACTTTTCTTCTTAATGATGTGGGCATAAAGAAAGCAGTATATATTGCTGCACTTAAGGCAATAGGCACAGCAAACATCATGGCATATAAAGCGGCCTTTAATGTACCGAAAGATAGTGGTATTAATGAGAACTTTGCTTCAAAATCATCTGTACCTGAAGTTGATTGCCATATGTAGCTAGGCTCTTGATAACCTTCGTACCAAACTTCTTGCCACAAGGCATGCCATGTGACTTCAGGATGTTCATTTTTAATTGAAAATAACCTTAGTTCTTTATCGCTAACGGCAATAAAAGCATCGGCTCTTGGTGTAATTCGAATAAATGACGGTACTATATTATTAAGCTTACCCTGCCATAAATGAGCTTCACTCGTGGTATAAAAAACACTTAACTCACCAGATGGCGTTAGTGTATAGAAACTTTTTCGGTAACGTTCAGGATATATCTGATAAACAGGTTCATTTGTACTCACAGAAAATTGACGAATCTCTTTAAATTTACGTTTAATGAATATTCCATTTTCATCTGTAATCGCCACGTCAAACCACTGACTCACTGTGCCGTTGTCATAGCCAACTAATAGTGAATTACTACCCGCTAACAATGCCATAGTCGTAATGTTTTTATCTTCTTCAGTACTTTGAATAACATCAATAACGTTATTATTAGGCATACTTATATTAACTAGCGAAATACTGTTGTTAGCACGTATAAAAGCCATTTTTGCGTTTGATGATAATAAAACTTGATCAACAGCAGTGAGATCAAGTGAGACATTTTCAAAAAGTGATTGCTCGCCTTTTACGTCAGTTTTTTCTAAAGAAACCGTTGACGTAAATAAGGTATTTTCATTGGTATAAAAAATAAAGCGTACTTGTTCATCAATAACGGTAAAATCAAAATGTACAATAGACTGGTTAGTATTTTTAAATAGCGTTAATTCGTCAAGAATAAAATGATTAAGTAATAAGTTTACTTTAGGAGAAACATAGCGCCCTTGACTCAAATACTCACTAGTATATTCAATTTCATACATTGAAATTTTATTCTCAGAGTCAATTACCGCTTCATAATCATCATTGCCATTGGCAAACAAACGAATAGGCTTGTCAGTTATTTTTTTTGATAAGAGTAAATCACCCGTTTTACGAAAAGTATTATCTGTAATTTGGTAAAAACTTAATTCACCTTCAGCTGTTAATTGATAAGTAACTTGTTGCAAGTCATCAACACCAGCACTCACCAAGGGCTGTTTCTCTTCAATCACCCTGGTATTAATATATTCAACATTAGCTGATTCAAAAATAGGGATAATGATATATAACAGGTACATAAAAATTAACACTAGGGTCAAAAGCACACTTACACCACCTAAGGTGATGATGTAACGCGCTAGCGAATTTTTCAATTGGCGAATACCAATTGCCCCTGATGCATTCATTTTATAATGACCTAATAAATTGTGAATATAAAAACACTAATGATGATTAATTATAAGACAGTAATGTTTCAGATATGTTACAAGGCTTGTAATAAATTGGTAACACTTTATTTTAAACATGTTTCATAAATGGCATTAAGTTTTAATTACATTTTTATACTGTGTAAGTAATAAATTAAACTGCTCGACAATAAACTTATTTAGTTGTTTTTTACCTGTAAAACCATGTAAACAACAAGTTGTTTCTATCGATTTCTTTTGCAGTAAACGTGTTATTAGTGGCTGCACATTTATTGAGTTTTCATTGCATTGAGGATCATCATGGTAAGAAACTGATAAAACATTCGAAGTTAAATACCATAATAGACCTTCAGTTAAGCTATATGCGCATACATCAAAGACTCTATAGTTAGATACAAAATCTTCAATAGCGTGTAAGTCTTTTTTAAGCATATGACGAGGTTGAATAAGTGAATAAGACGACGCAAAAATATCATTTACTAATGTGCTAGATAAACTCTTAAATTGATCTGATAAATAAAAAGGAAAATGTAAACAAAATTGTTCATGCAAATCATCAATAAATAATTTAGCCGACAATGAATTATTTAACGGTTTAAGTAAAATAGCTGAGCGTTCACCACTTGCTTGATCTTGTGTAAAGCCAATACGAATAATTCGCCAACCAGCCTTGCTCCAATAGTTTAATAATGATTGATTTAACCCAAAACTTGTTCCTAAAATATCAACACCTTGTTTTTGAGCTGATTTTTCTATGCATGTCAAAAAGTGACTACCATAACCTTTTGACTGATATTGAGGGTGAATCGCAATACGCATTACTCGCCAATAAACGAAATCAAAAGCAGTTTTAGCACCGCAGTGTGTTAATAATGATTGAGGTAGAAATTGATTTTTTGCTCTTCTTTTTCCTGTTTCTATATCATGAACAGAAATAGCATTCGCGATATTATTAGAACGTTCTAATACTCCTTCTTGCATTACCATAGCCACAGCAAGTATTTCAACATTATCAGTTTGCTGACTGTCTTTGTACTGTAAAACAAAGACAGAAAGTAATGGGTTATTTAAAAGTAATTTAAGATCATTCGGCGATGTTTGATAATGTGCTGTAACTAAAATTGAAAATACTTTAGATAATAACGTTTCACTCGCCAATAACATTTCAACACTGTACTGTTGATACACTATTTGTTTAGTTTGTATGGTTAATTGATTTTCACCAGATATATGAGCAGAAATATTATTCTTATTAACCATTTCGTTATTTAAGTCAAAAGCAGGAAATTCTGACAAAATAGGTAATTCAGCATTTAAAAGACAAGTATTAAACACTAAACATTCTAAAGGATCATTTTTTCCCCAACGAATAGGCTGCTCTAGTTTAATGATGTTTAATGGTATTTTCGCAGTCTCAACAAACTCATTAAATTTTAATGCAAACCCACGCCCTGCCCCTTCATAACCATGTAATGTAGAAGAGAAAACAATACGATGGTAATCAGTAAACAATCGCGTTAATAAGTACAGTGGTAAAGCTGCTGCTTCATCAACGAGTAATAAGTCTACTGATTGTTTTTTTGCTAAAATGACATCAAGTGGTAAAAATTCAATTCGATGTGCTTGATATAAAAAGGGTTCAGATGATGTTAATGTTTTGGCATTTTTTTCAGGTATTAATTGGCTTTGTAATGTTTGAAAAAATCCTGCTATAGAGGAATAACAAGGAGCTGTAATAATTATACGTAATGGTCGCTCTGAAGCAGTTAGCAATTGCATACAAGCTAATGCGAGTGCAGTTGTTTTACCTCGCCCTCTATCTGCGGTAATCATCACCGGGCGTTTTCGCCGACCTTTAACCACCTTAATAATAGCGGCAATGGCATATTGTTGCTCATCGGTAATAGTTTGGAAGTTATTATCCTCTAACGTAACTATATTATTTTTTTGAGCACCTACAGCCTTAACATCACTAGTATTGTTAGTATGGTATTTATCTAATTTCACCATTACATGATTAATATTAGAATAAGCTGTTTGTGTATTTACCAGTGAAAGTTTGTCATATTGACAACGACTCAGTAATTCAGATTCCGTAATTGTGACTAAAAACTCATCGCACATTAGCTCACGATAAAAGCGTTGTAAGTAATTATCACTGGTCTCATTAGGCAATGAATGCCAACAAATAATTAGCAAGCCACCCGCAACAACCGTTCCCGCTAAGGCGGCAAATAAATCAGGTTGAATATTGTGACTGGCATAGATAAAAGATTGAGATTCGGTACCAAGTAGAGAACGAAAATTTTTCTCGGTGACATTACCAGAAAACACTTGAAAGTCATTTAAAATATATGAGGGTAAGACACTTACTTCTGCAGCATTTTGTCGAGTAACTTTACTTTCATTAGATTTCACATAACTACTGTTAAGTTTATTCGTTATCGTTAAATGAAAACTATCACTACCAACAAGAAGAACAACACCTCTGTATCTATGCTGAACTAACAAGTGTAAATATTGATCTATTGATGATTCCAAGTGTGTACCAAGTAAGTTTTTTTTTTATTCTACCAAGCCAGCAATAAAACCCAAGTAAAAATATAACAACTCTACGCTTACTTTTACTTTTACTTTTACCAAGATATTAATCTATAAGAATATTAAGTTCGTATTTACTGTTAAATGTAAACATCAATACAATTTCACATAACTAAAAATTTGCGTATTAACGAATTATTAACTATTTTCAAAATATCAACAAAGTCTAAGGTAAAATCTGATGAATTATAATCTCAATAATGATGCATCAATCAAAGATGCTAATACAGTAATGAATAGCAATGAAAAAATAGACGAACAATCACACCGCAATAACATTGCCAGAAAGCGCATCGACGATTTATTAGAAAAAAAACGCTTAAAAGAATTATTAGATGATGAAGAAGGTTGGGATATTTGATTTATTTATAAATTATCGATATGCAAACTTCTAGATTATGTAAAACTTAAATACATGATATTATTTAATTCATTAAACTGACACAAGTAACCTGCTTTATGACACTTATTGAAAAGTTACGCTGTTTATTTTCTTTTGGTCAAGGCGTTGCCTTAGCTTTACCAGAAATAAATACAGATACTCCCCCTATAACACTATTTGATCAATGGTTTAATGATGCCAAGAAGTCAGGTCTATTATTACCTGAAGCTGTTTCAGTAAGTACCTGTGACAATAATGGGCAGCCCAAGTCACGCATGGTTTTATTAAAAGAATTCGATACAACCGGCTTTATTTTTTACACTAACTACGGCAGTGATAAATCCTCTCAACTAAATGACAACAATAAAATAGCATTACTTTTTCATTGGGGTGTTTTGCAGCGTCAAGTTCGCATAGAAGGAGTTGTTGAGAAAGTTGACAATGAAATATCTGCTGCTTATTTTCATAGTCGTGATCGTGGTAGTCAAATAGGTGCTTGGGCTTCTAAGCAAAGTACACATTTACAGCACGAAAATGAACTATCTGAACGTAATGCATATTATGAACAGTTATTTAAAGGTAAAGAAGTTCCATTGCCCGAGTTTTGGGGAGGGTGGCGCGTTAAACCTCAATATTTTGAATTTTGGCAAGGGCGTTCAAGCCGTTTACATGATCGCTTATGTTTTGAATATAATAATGAACAGTGGCAACACTTTAAGCGTCACCCTTAAGTTTAAAACCAATTGAGCATTAAAAAATCATAAAAAAACCGCAATAATGCGGTTTTTTATTTAATAACAAATAGATTAAGTAAGAATACTTATGTAGGTGCACCAACTAATGCAAGTAAAATACCTGCTGCTACTGCCGAACCTAAAACACCTGCAACATTAGGACCCATTGCATGCATTAATAAAAAGTTATGCGGATTAGACTCTAAACCTACTTTATTAGCTACACGAGCAGCCATAGGAACAGCTGAAACACCTGCTGCACCAATTAAAGGATTAACCTTTTCTTTCGTAAATTTATTCATTGTTTTTGCCATTAATACACCTGAAGCTGTACCAATAGAGAAAGCAACAGCACCTAATGCTAAAATACCTAGTGTTTCAACATTTAAGAAGTGCTCTGAGCTTAGTTTAGAACCAACACCTAAACCTAAGAAAATAGTAACAATGTTGATTAGTTCGTTTTGCGCTGTAGAGCTTAAACGATCAACAACGCCACATTCACGCATTAAGTTACCTAAACAAAACATACCAACTAGTGGTGTTGCTGATGGTAAAAAGAAAATACTCATCATTAATACACCTAAAGGAAAAATCACTTTTTCAACTTTAGTCACATGTCTTAATTGAGCCATTTCTATTTTACGCTCTTCTTTATTCGTTAACGCTTTCATAATAGGCGGTTGAATAATTGGCACTAATGCCATATAAGAATAAGCAGCTACAGCAATTGCACCAAGTAATTCAGGAGCAAGTTTAGAAGCTAAGAAAATAGCAGTTGGGCCATCGGCACCACCTATAATTGCAATAGCTGAAGCATCGGCTAGCGTAAACTCAAAGCCTGGAATAGCATTCAAAGCTATAGCACCAAATAGTGTGGCAAAAATACCAAACTGAGCAGCGGCACCTAAAAATAAAGTTTTAGGGTTAGCAATTAAAGCACCAAAGTCTGTCATTGCCCCAACACCCATAAAAATAAGTAGCGGGAATATGCCAGTATCAATACCGACATAGTAAACATAGTGCAATAATCCGCCAACTTCAGAAAAGCCAGCTAGCGGAATATTGGTCAAAATAGCGCCAAATCCCATAGGTACTAATAAAAGAGGTTCAAAGTTTTTTACAATAGCAAGAAATAATAAACCACAACCAATTAACATCATAACCACTTGACCTGGTTCAAAATGCGCTAAACCAGTTGATTGCCAAAGAGTAATTAAAGAATCCATTATCTCACCTTATGATAAGCTAAGTAATGCATCGCCAACAGCAACAGCATCACCTTCTTTAGTATGAATACCAACGATAGTACCTGTAGAAGCAGCACGTATCTCTGTTTCCATTTTCATCGCTTCCATAATAATAACAACATCACCAGAGTTCACACTGTCACCTTCATTCACTAATACTTTAAAAATATTACCTGAAAGTGGTGCGTTTAATGTTTCTTCTGCTTGTACAGAAGCAGATTGCTTAAGCGCAGCATCACCAACAGCAACATTACTAGGCTTGATATCTGAAATAGAGCCACTTGGCGCAACTACAACTTCATAGACTTTACCATCTACACTCACATCATAACTTTCTGGGCTACCATCTGAGTTAGCAGTTTGAGTTGCTGCTGCTGAGTTTTGTAGCGTTGGCACTGCTTCAAAAACATCTGGGTTATTACGGTTTTCTAAAAACTTCAAACCAATTTGCGGAAATAATGCATAAGTTAATACGTCATCAATAACGTCATCAGCTAAATCGATTGATTTTTCTTTTGCTAACTCAGCTAACTCTACTGACAAAGCATCAAGCTCTGGTTGAATTAAATCAGCTGGGCGACATGTAATAGGCTCTGAACCATCAAGTACTTTAGCTTGTAAGCTTAAATCTACTTCTGATGGCGTTGCACCATATTCACCTTTTAAAACACCTGCTGTTTCTTTAGTAATTGATTTGTAACGTTCGCCAGTTAAAACATTTAATACTGCTTGTGTACCAACAATTTGAGAAGTTGGTGTAACTAAAGGAATATTACCTAACTCTTTACGTACACGAGGAATCTCAGTTAATACTTCATCAAATTTATCAGAAGCACCTTGTTCTTTTAATTGGTTTTCCATGTTTGTTAACATGCCACCAGGTACTTGTGCTAATAAAATACGTGCATCAACACCTTTTAAGCTACCTTCAAATTTTGCATATTTTTCACGAACAGTACGGAAATAAGCAGCAACCTCGGCCATTTTCTCTACGTTTAAGCCAGTATCTCTTGGTGTACCTTCAACAATTGAAGCAATAGTCTCAGTTGGTGAATGACCGTATGTCATACTCATTGAAGAGATAGAGGTATCAATAACATCAATATCTGCATCTATTGCTTTCATGTGCGTAGCAACACTTAAACCAGTTGTTGCATGGCAATGTAATGAAATAGGTAAAGCAACGCTTTCTTTTAACTTACCAATCAATTCAGCCGCGTCATATGGTTTTAATAAACCAGACATATCTTTAATACACAATGAATGAGCGCCCATGTCTTCAAGTTGTTTAGCCATTGTTAACCAACCTTCCAATGTGTGTACTGGACTTTCGGTATAACTTAATGTGCCTTGTGCATGTGCACCAACTTTAACAGCAGCCTTAATTGATGTTTCTAAATTACGAACATCATTCATCGCATCAAAAATACGGAAAACGTCAACACCATTTGTGTGAGCTCGTTCAACAAATTTAGTAACAACATCATCAGCATAATGGCGGTAACCTAAAATATTTTGACCACGAAATAACATTTGTTGTTTCGTTTTCGGCATTGCTTTTTTAAGCGCACGAATACGTTCCCATGGATCTTCACCTAAATAACGAATACAAGAATCAAATGTAGCGCCGCCCCATGACTCGATAGACCAATAACCAACTTCATCAAGCGTTGGTGCAATTGGTAACATATCTTCTAAACGTAATCGTGTAGCTAAAAGTGATTGATGGCCATCTCTTAAGACTACCTCAGTGATGCCTAATGGTTTAGTCATGATAGGATCCTATTGTTGACGTTGTTTACGGTATTGAGAAACAGCAGCACCTATGGCTGCAACAGTACCTGATTCAAGACCAAACTTTTTTGATGCTGTTTTCACAGGAGCTCTTGATGTTGGTTGTTTATCAGGAAACTTGTTAGCTAAAGGTGCTAAAACAAATTTAATAAAAACAACAAGGATACCTAAAAAGGCAAAGACAAATACCATACCTGCAAGCATCAATGTGCCTGCTTCGGTGAATAAATGTAATAGCTGTTCCATAATAAATTCTCAATTAATAATTTGGACTTTAAAATAATCACTCTAATATTGATTAGCAAGAATGATTTGTTAATTTCAGAAAAACAAATCGCTGTCAACGTTTAAAAAACGTACTAAAAGCCGTTTGTATTCTCTACAATAATTACATGAAATTATATCGTTTAACGCTAATAAAAACTAGCAAAATCAATTTCTGGTTTTATATTCAGGATTAAAAGTATTTAAGTTTTAATCACATAATAATTTAGGCGAAAAAAAACCAGTCAAAAGACTGGTTTTTTTTACAAAAGTGGCGGACGCGGCAGGAGTCGAACCTGCGACCGCCTGGTTCGTAGCCAGGTACTCTATCCAGCTGAGCTACGCGTCCGCAATAAGGTTTATTAAC
>JALZUE010000223.1 GCA_023301705.1 Alteromonadaceae bacterium
GTTAAACTGGCAGCACCACCAGGTATAGGTGTTGTGATTGTGTCGCTTCCATCAATAGTTAAATAAACACGAGTACTAAAGAATGGGACTTTAGGTGCTTTATGTAGGTCTGAAATAACTAAGTTAGTGCCATCGTTTGCTAAAGAAATTGAAACAATATCATTACCTAAATTAGTAAGAGCAGGTTCATCGTCACTTTCTACTATTTCTGGCACATCAACTACTGGCACATCAGTTACTGGAGTTTCAGTATCTGGCGTATCAGTATCTGGCGTATCAGTTACTGGCGTATCAGTTACTGGCGTATCAGTTACTGGCGTATCAGTTACTAGTGTATCAGTATCTGGCGTATCAGTTACTGGCGTATCAGTATCTGGCGTATCAGTATCTGGTGTATCAGTATCTGGTGTATCAGTATCTGGTGTATCAGTATCTGGCGTATCAGTATCTGGTGTATCAGTATCTGGCGTATCAGTATCTGGTGTATCAGTATCTGGCGTATCAGTATCTGGTGTATCAGTATCTGGTGTATCAGTATCTGGCACATCACCTTCTGGAACTTCATCTACAGGATCATCCGTAGATTGATTATTAGTAGGAGCTTCAAGTACATACTGAAACATTGCATCATTAGGTGCTTGATCTGTTGCGAAGCCATTTCCGGTATCAACAACCATTATTTGTATTGTTGAGCCTACCGCTGGATTGCCAATCTCACTTAACGGAATGCTTATCGTTATTAACTCGGTATCTCCGCCTGTGGCAATAGCCGTAGTTGCTATGTCATCAAGCACCCAAATACCGTTGCTGACAGTTTGGCTGCTGATATTAAAACCTTCTCCGTTAAATTCAAATACAAAACCTTGCTCAGCCACTAAACCAGTTAAACTGGCAGCACCACCAGGTATAGGTGTTGTTATTGTGTCGCTTCCATCAATAGTTAAATAAACACGAGTACTAAAAAATGGGTCTTTAGCTGCTTTACGCAGGTCTGAAATAACTAAGTTAGTGCCATCGTTTGCTAAAGCAATTGAAACAATATCATTACCTAAAGGTGATACTGCAGGTATATCATCACTTTCTACTATTTCAGCTACTGCAGCTATAGGGTCATCTGTCGACAATTCATTCGTGAATATAAACATTGCATCGTTAGGTGCCTGATCTGTTGCGAAGCCATTTCCTGTGGCAACAAACATCATTTGTATCGGGGTAGAGTCTGGTGGATTACCAATTTCACTTAGTGGAATAGTCATGGTAGTTAATTCTGTATCTCCGCCAGTAGCAATAGCACCAGTTACATTGTCATCTACTACCCAAATACCATTACTTACAAATTGTCGGCTGATATTAAAACCTTCTCCGTTATATTCAAAGATATAACCTTGCTCAGCCACTAAACCAATTAAACTGGCAGCCCCCCCAGGTATAGGTGTTGTTATTGTGTCGCTTTCATCAACAGTTAAATAAACACGGTTACTGAAAAAAGGGTCTTTTGCTGCTTTATGAACTTGTGAAATAATTAAATTAGTATCGTCTTTTACGATGGTGACCGACACAATATCATTACCTAAAGGCGATACGGCAGGTTCATCGTCACTTTCTACTATTTGAGCACCGCCATCATCTGCGCCGCCGTCATCATCTGCGCCGCCATCATCTGCGCCGTCATCATCAGCGCCGTCATCATCAGCGCCGCCATCATCAGCGTCGCCATCATCACTGTTATCTACACCAATAAGTCCATCAACACCAATAACAGTTACTTCAGAGGTATCAGGGTTAAGGTCTTCCTCAGATTCAAAACAACCATTTAAACTAGAGACCAATACAGTAAGTACCAATATATTCTTTATTTTTTTCATAAATAATACTCTTTTTTTTTGAAATTTTTAATATTAGAGATCTTAAGCTATTCACTTGTGGAAAATGCAAACAACAATCAATCACAACACACTTGATTTTATTTTTATTTTGATTCTATTTTGATTCTATTTATATCGATTCCTTAATAACCTTACCATAACCTATAATATAAACAAGCAAAAACATGCGTTTTTATTTCCTTTTATTTCACTTTGTTTCACAAGGGGGTAGAGGCAAGATAAGATTGTGTGTAAATACAGCGAATAAAATATTTTTTGGTTCAAAACACATTAGATAGGCGCCTTATGCCACCGTACAGAAACCCAAGATGAACTTGTAAGTATTCAAATTAATTTAAGGTTAAAGCTCAGAGTGACTTTTAACATGTAGAGTATATAAAGCAGCGAGAGTGCTCAGCGAGAAAAGATGCGAAGGCAATTTTTTTTAGAATGACGAATTCTATTCGTGTGGTCATTCATTTAACGCAAGACGTTAGTAATAAAAAACAACAAATTATTTATACTACGAGCCTCTATTCAAAACAATATAAAGACTGGCGATGAAGTAAGTATATCGCTAGGTAATTAATCTTTGTATGGCTTGTTGTCGCTTTTTTCTAAAAGTACTGGTTTCACTGAATGTACTTTGAAACCGTAGATGTTCAGGTGCTTCTTTGTAATAATGTTGATATGTCGCTTTGAAATAGGAGACTTACGTTATGTATTTAAAGTGTTGTACCATAATGAGTATGAGGTCGAGCCGTCTTTACAGAATACTAAAATGTATGAGGATTTATGGCTGAGGAGATCAAGTCGCTGTTCGAAGACCTTTTGATATGAGAAAAATAAATTATGGCTTTTTCTGTACTAATAACTAAAATTCCAAAAGCTTCATTGTTCTATAAACGAGCCAGATATTTTGTAGATAAGTATGAAATAAAAACGACTAATTCTGAACTTATTAAACGTGCAAAAGAAGAAGTAACAGAGTATATTAGCGACATTAAAACTCTACCTGAACACTACTATTATAGTTGAATTATAATCATTCAAGGTGGAGTTATATTTAAGTAGAATTTATCTTTAATCAAATTAACTAATACCCACTAATTTAAAGGGTTAGGAGTAAAGTATGGCCAGTCGTGGTATTAATAAAGTAATTATTGTAGGTAATTTAGGACAAGATCCTGAAGTACGTTTTATGCCTAATGGTGGTGCTGTTGCGAACTTTACTGTTGCTACATCAGAAACTTGGAAAGATAAGCAAACAGGCGAGCAAAAAGAAAAAACAGAATGGCATCGTGTTGTTATATACCAGCGTTTAGCTGAAATTGCTGGTGAGTACTTAAAGAAAGGTTCTAAAGTATATTTAGAAGGCCGCTTACAAACCCGTAAATGGCAAAACCAGCAAGGTGCTGATCAGTACACAACTGAAATTGTTGTTAATGAAATGCAAATGTTAGATAGCCGTGGTGGTCAAGGCCAAGGTCAATCTGGTGGTTATCAAGCACAGCAACAAAGTGGCGGCTTCAACCAAACAGCAACACCACAATCAGGCGGTTTTAACCAAGCACCTGCACAACAAGCGCAATATCAAGCACCTGTTCAACAGCAGCAACCTAGTTATAACCAAGCTCCACAAAATAGTGGTGGTTATCAACAACAGCCAAAACCTGTGGCACAGCCTCAAGGTGGTTTTCAGCAACAAGCGCCAGCCCAACA
>JALZUE010000224.1 GCA_023301705.1 Alteromonadaceae bacterium
TATAAGTTAGTTCAAGTAAAGGAGCTTTAGCTTCTAGTGCATGTTTAACATCATGACTTGCAGAAAGAAAAATTAAAGAAAACCTAAATTTCTCATTATCTATTCTTTGAGTTTCAACCATTCCGAGTTTATTGCAAAAGAAGTCGAGCGTATCTTCAAGGTTTGTAACTCGTAGCATTGAGTGTAGGTATTCCATTATTTTTCCTATATGTATTTTTTAATATTAATTTATCTTTACGAATTTAAAAAGTGATTAGATTTATTGTTAATGTAATTGATAGTTCAAAAATAAAAAAGCACCATAATATGATTATGGTGCTTTTTATAAAGACTATATTTTTATAAAGCTTTTACTGTTCAGTGTCAATCGTCACTTCAGATGAAGCGCTATCATAAGGTGATTGATCTAAACTTTCACCGTTATCATAACTTTCAAAATCATCACTAAATACAAGGTTAGTACCTGTAGTATCACTGTAAATACGAATATCATCAATGGCTAACATAGCTGCAGCAGATACTTGAGCACTATTACTACCAAATCTAAATGATACTGTATCTACACCACCGGCAGGAAAACTTCCTGTTGGTGTAAACGATGTTGCGGTTGTGGTACCACTAATAATATCAATGCCATCTATTGCTACAGTAACATTCGGTAATGAACCACTGCTAGTTCCATTTGGGTGTTCCCATGTAATTACCGCAGTTTGAAAGCTATTAACCGTTACTGAAGCAATATCTGTATCTATATTTGTTTGAGGGAATCGTGTTTGAAATGAGTTATCTCTTACACGTAAATCTAAAATAGAACCAGCATTATCAGTACCACTATCAAATAAAGTAATAAAGCCATCAGTATTACCGTCATCATCGTCTGTACGAGTGAATCTTAACTCTAATCGCCCTTGAGCTAGTGAGCTAGGTAATTCATACCTAAGCTCACCTGTATCAGTAGCACTGCTATCTGTAATACGAGCAAACTGATTACCAGAGGCACTACCTAGGTTAAGTCCTTGTTGTTCAGCAATTAATGTGTTTTCTTCATGCGTATTTGATAACGCATAAAAAGTTGTTTGATATACATCATCGTCATCACCTGTATTATTTTGTACATAAGTACCCGCTTTAAAGTAATTCCACTCTTCAACGACATCATAGCCACTACCTAGTTCAGCCATATCAATTGATGTATGACCAATAATAGGCCCTTCTAAGTCACCACGGCGCACAATCACATCAATAACAGAACCTGTTTGATCTATTTCATAAGAAAATATTTCACCCAATGCAATGCCTTGTTCAGGGTTATCACTTTCAGCTCTTACTTTAAAAGGTTCAGTTTCTTGATCTCTATTAGGGTTGTCATTACCGACTACGACAAACCAGTTATCAGTAGAGTCGAAATTATTAGCTGCGGAAGCACGAATCTCATGAGCAAAGTAGATAACCCCACGCTCATTATCAGCAAACTTTTTAAAATATAAACGAATAGGCTCATCGTCTTCACCATGAATTTGACCGATAATAAATCGACCTTCATGCTGCTCGCTACCGCTAGTAGCAACTTCGTCAACTTTAAGCGTAGCTGTTAATAAGCCGCCTCTGCCACCAGTAGCTCTAGGAGTTTCAGGTTGGTAACCCAATACCCAGTTGTTTTCATTAACACCTTGAGTGCTAATACTTGTATTGCCTCGGCGTAATTGCTCTCTTAATTCAGAACGTGTAAAACTTGTGTTTTCAGAGGTTGTTGCACCACCAATGGTTGCTTTAAACACCATACCACCGTCAGCCGCGGTGAAGAAAAATTCATCTTCATGACCTGTATCTAAATCAGTTTCTCCTGTTCTTAATGCATCAGAAGATCCTGCAGTTTCTGGTTCAGGCGTATCAAGTGCCCATGTTAATAAATCAAAGTTTTGACCAGGAGTCGCATCAGGGTTTAAGTTAAATTGTGCAGTATCAATTGTTTGAGTTTCTAATGGTGCAATAGCTACATCTAACGGACAACCAAAAACAGCCGCTTCTAATAAAGATACTGTATTCGTATCAGTATTAGCAAAGTTTGTTAAACGAACAAAACGAGCAACAGAATCGTTTATATCAAATCGTTCAAAAGATTCTGTTGTTCCATTAGAAGAAAAGCCCGTAAGCGAGGTAAAGCTAGTACCACTTTCAGAAATTTCAATATCGAAAGAAGTACTACTTTCATCACCTTGATACCATGCGGTACCAATTTCTTTTATTTGGTGGCGGTAGCCTAAATCTATAACTAAAGTAGCTGTAGGATCTGTAGTTTCCCAACGACCTTCAGCTGTTAATGAGTTATCAATAGCATTATCTGCATCTAGAGCTATTCCAGAAGCAGTATCAGTTACTAAAGTAGCAAGGCTTTGTGCATTAATTAAGTTAATATAATCTACCCCATCACAACTAGTGATTGATGGATTAGGTGCAAAAAGTGGAGTTGCAATAACATTGTCTGAAGGTGGTGTTTCAACGACAGAAATTGGGTCAACTATTGGTGTTGAATCATTTTCAGGTACTGGAACATCTACAGATATTGGGCTTATGTCATCTTCAGAGTTACTACTTGAAGAGCCACCACACCCAGAGAGTAATAGTATAACTGTACTTGTTATTATTGTTTTATTCATTAATACATACTCCAAATAAAATTGTTAATTATTTAATTTTTTTGATAAAAGTGGCTAAGTCTATATTAAAATAATATTTAAAATAATTCACAATTTAATCACAGTAAGTATGTAAAGATAAAAAGAAGTAGTAAGTTTTGGAGTGGTATTTAACTATATTGACATAGCTCATTTATGAGTGATTATGGTACTAAGAGCCTTTAATCTTTATAAAAAACTCTCGTAATAAACGTACCTTTATTACGAGAGTTTTTATATTATTGAGTATTAATTTTTATTATTCATCTACAATCGTTGATTCCGATGTATTGTCATCATAAACAGAAGAGCTATTGATATCAGGATCTAAGTTTTCTCCAAGTGTTTTTGTTTCAAAGTTATCTGAAAAAACTGCTGGGCCAGTACCTGTTGTATTGTCATGAATAATAAACTCGTCAATTACAAATCGTGCTTCAGAAGGTACCTGTATAGAGTTGCTACCAAACCTAAACGATATTGCTTCTACCCCACCAGTGGAGCTATTTGTAGGAGTAAAAGGCATAGGTGTAACAGTACCACTCATAATATCTATACCATCTATTGCTAAAGTTACTTCTGGAGGTGAATCTATACCATTAGTATAGTCCCATGTAATAATAGCTGTTTGGAAGGTATTAGGTGTTACTTCAGCAATATCTGTATCTATATTATTACTAGGCGAGCGCGTTTGAAATGAATTATCTCTAACGCGTAAATCGAGAATAGCGTTACTGGTGTTTTCATTAGAATTAAATAAACTAATAAATGCGTCAGTATTACCTGCATCATCGTCAGTTCGAGAGAATGTAACTTCGAATCGTCCTTGAGCCAATGAAGTAGGCAATTTATACCTTAGTTCACCTGTATCACCCTCTATATCGTCTATAGACGCTATAGAGTCGGTAATACTAGCAAATTGGTTACCAATAGTTTGTCCTGTTTGAGCAACAAAAGCAGGCGGTTCACCTACTAGTGTATTTACAGGGTGCGTATTTGATAAAGCATAAAATGTCGTTTGATAGAAGTCATCTGCATCACCTGTATTATTTTGTACATAAGTACCAGCTTTGAAATAGTTCCATTCTTCAACTATATCGTAGCCACTATTTAATACGGCCATATCTACAGAGTTATGACCAATAATAGGCCCATCTAAATCACCACGGCGCACAATCACATC
>JALZUE010000225.1 GCA_023301705.1 Alteromonadaceae bacterium
TACAATGCATTTATTCTATTAATTGATGTATGTTTTTCACTTTATCATGGTGAATTAACGAATAAATTCACCTTAGATTACGAGCATCATTAACTCGTGTACCTAAAAGGTATCTAAAAAGTAATGACTTCACAACATAAAGTAAAACATATTGGTTTGTTTGGCGGAACTTTTGATCCTATTCATAATGGTCATATTGTTCCTATCAAAAAGGCAGCACAGCAGTTGTCGCTTGATCATATATATTTGATGCCTGCTAATATTCCACCACATAAAAACAGTACACAAACAAGTAGTTTTCATCGTAGTGAAATGACCAAATTAGTGTGTCAACAAGAGCCTTTATTTACATTTGATGACAGAGAATTAAAGCGAGCATCTGCTTCATATACAATTGATTCTTTAGCAGAAATACGACAAGAGCTTTGTGATAAAAACAGCCAAACCCACTTATATTTTTTTATGGGCATGGACTCACTAAACACTTTTACAACCTGGTATCAATGGCAAGAAATCTTATCACTTTGCCACTTGGTTGTTATGCCTAGGCCAGGTTATAGTTTAGATAAAACGTTACCCAATATACTATTAAATAATATAATTGATTACACTCACTCGCAGCAAAAAATTAATACACCTGGGCAGAACCAATTGGCTACAGGAAATATATTTTTAATGCATGATATGTGCACTGATATTTCATCAACAAAAATACGAACATTATTAAATACACAAACAAGTCATAAACATGACAAGAGTAATCAGCAATTATTAACAATGTTACCTAACAGTATTTATCAATATATTTGTACGCATCAATTATATTAATCGGCATTGTTAAATATGTAATAGACGTTTTAATTAGCGTTACCCACTTGTTAATAAAAATGTTAATATGACAAAAATTTATTGTAAGGTATAGAAAATTGCAAACAGAAGCATTAACGGCGTTCGTTACAGAAAAAATTGAAGACATGAAAGGCCGTGATATTGTCACGTTAAATATTGCTAAAAAAGCAAGCTTTGCTTCATACATGATTGTTTGTTCAGGTAATTCAAATCGCCATGTAAAATCAATTGCTCAATCAATTAACACAGAATGCCGCTCTGAAGGTGTTAATCCTTTAGGTATTGAAGGTAACGATGTTGGTGAATGGTCATTAGTAGATTTAGGCGATGTAATTGTGCATGTAATGACAGATAGCGCACGTGATAACTACCAATTAGAACAGCTTTGGGAAGAATAAACGACTAATGCGACTTACCCTTTACGCTGTTGGTAATAAAATGCCTGCTTGGGTTACCCAAGGCTTTAATGAGTATTGCCGACGTTTTCCACGTGATATGTCATTTAATTTAGTAGAAATTCCGCCGGGTAAACGTGGAAAAAATGCAGACATAGCACGTATTTTAGAAAAAGAAGGTGAACTAACACTCGCCGCTATTCCTAAAGGTTGTCGTATTGTCACATTAGAAGTAGAAGGGAAACCACTAACTACTCCTGAACTTGCACAAAACTTAACGAAGTGGCAACTTGACGGAAGAGATGTTGCTCTTCTGATTGGTGGCCCAGAAGGTTTAGCACCTGCATGTATTAAAGCATCAGAGCAAAAGTGGTCATTATCACCTTTGACATTGCCTCATCCTATGGTGCGTATTATTGTTGCAGAAAGTTTGTATAGAGCTTGGAGTATCAACAACAATCACCCTTACCATCGAGAATAAGGCGAATTATTTGTTATGGTAAATAAGAAGCACGCTACCATTCGAAACCACTCTGCTGAAGCCAACCTTTTTATTCGCCGTGCTTTTATTGTTTTACTCTTTGTTATTATCGCTATTTTAGTGTTATTTAATAATGCCTATAACTTACAAATAAACTCTTATGAAAAGTATCAAACAAGCTCTAACTCTAATCGTATTAAATTATTATCTGTAGCCCCAAACAGAGGTTTAATTTACGATCGTAACGGTATTTTACTTGCCGAAAACAAACCTGTATTTTCATTAGAAATCATACCTGAGCAAGTTGACAACATTGAAGAAACAATCAAAAGTTTAAGTACCCTATTAGCCATATCAGATGATAAACAAGCTAAATTTTTCAAAAACCTGAGTAGTAAAAGAAGGTTCAAACCCATTGAATTACTTTCGCGTTTAAGTGAAGAACAAGTGGCCTTATTTTCAGCCAACCAACATAAGTTTATGGGGGCTTTTATTGAAGCTAGATTAAAGCGCCATTACCCTTTTGGTGAATTAACCACACACTCTTTAGGTTATGTAGGCCGAATAAATTCACGTGATTTAGTACGTTTAGAAGAAAAAAATCAAACTAAAAACTACAAAGCCACTCGTAACATCGGAAAGCTAGGCTTAGAAAAGTATTATGAAGATTTACTACACGGTGATGTCGGTTATCAAGAAGTGGAAGTCAATAATCAAGGTAGGGTTATTAGAACACTAGACTTTAGCCCACCAACTCCGGGTAAGAACCTAACATTAAGTTTAGATATTGAATTACAAGTCATTGCCCAGCAAACGCTTGAAGGTAAACGGGGCTCAATTGTTGCAATAGACCCTCGTGATGGTGGTGTGATGGCTATGTATTCAAACCCCAGCTACGATGGTAACTTATTTGTTCATGGTATCAGCACTAAGAACTATAAAAAGCTTACCGGCTCTAAAGATTTACCTCTTATTAACCGTGCTGTTCAGGGCTACCCTCCAGCATCAACCATTAAACCCTTTATGGCACTTATAGGGTTAGAAGAAAACATTATTACACCTAGCAGTAAAATTTGGGATCCCGGCTGGTATCAAATAGACGGTGTTGAGAAGAAATACCGTGATTGGAAAAAGTGGGGACATGGTTGGGTTGATTTAAGTCGTTCATTAGAGCAATCGTGCAATATTTACTACTATGATTTAGCTTATAAGCTAGGTATAGACCGTATTTCTCATATGATGGAAAAATTTGGTTTTGGTGAATATACAGGTATCGATCTCTATGAAGAAAGTCATGGTATTTTACCAAGTGCACAATGGAAAAGAGCCACTAAAAATAAAGCTTGGTACGCAGGTGAAACCATTTCTGTTGGTATAGGGCAAAGCTTTTGGTTGGTTACGCCACTTCAACTTGCACAAGCAACATCAATACTTGTTAACAAAGGTGAAATCAATGAGCCACATTTAGTGAAATATATTCACAACAATGCTCTCATTATTGAATCAACTACACCAGAAGAAGAAATTGACTCTGAATTAAACGAATCAGATGAAATACTTCCTTACGAAGTTGTTGAGTCAAGCAAGCCCCCTATTATTCTCAAAAACGACGATAACTGGCAACACGTATTAGACGGGTTACACAATACGGTTAAAACTGTTGGCGCTACTGCACATAATGCATTTGTAAATACACATTATGATGCTGCAGGTAAAACAGGCTCGGCTCAAGTTGCCAGCTTAGGTGAAGATGAAAAATACGATGCTGCTACGACTCAGGAAAATCAGCGTGATAATGCAATGTTTATTGCTTTTGCTCCTTTTGATAAACCCGAAATAGTCATAGCGGTTGCTATTGAAAATGTTGCGAAGGGTGGCGGCGCAACAAACGCAGCCCCGATTGCTAGAAAAATAATGGATCAATACTTTGGCGACCGTTATACCAAAAATGAAATACACTCATTTATGTTAGCGTCACATTCTGCACTACATAAGCACGGGGCTCATTAATGTTTTCTCTATCTGAAGATCCTGCTAAAAAGCCATCATTTTTTCACAAAATACACATTGATTTACCTTTATTACTTGGTTTACTGGTATTAATGTCACTGGGCCTTTTTGTTGTTTATAGTGCTGGAGGCCAAAATATAGCTTTAGTTAACCGTCAAATCAAAAGCTTATGTATTTCTTTAGTTATAATGCTTATGGTGGCACAAATACCACCTAATATTTATAAAAAATGGGCTATACCTTTATTTGTTATGGGTGTACTTATGCTGGTTGCGGTATTACTTTTTGGTCATGTAGGTAAAGGAGCACAGCGCTGGTTAGATTTAGGCTTTATGAAGTTTCAACCTTCTGAAATAATGAAACTAATAGTACCTATTATGATTGCTTGGTATGTTAGTCAATATAGCCTACCTGCCAAATTAAAACATATTGTAATCGCATTTTTATTAATGCTTATTCCTACTTTATTAATAGTTAAACAACCTGATTTAGGTACTTCATTATTAATTGCAAGTTCAGGCGTTTTTGTAATTTTTCTTGCTGGTGCAAGTTGGAAGTTAATTTTAACCTGTAGTGGCTTAGCAGGATTGTTTGCGCCAATACATTGGTTCTTTTTTATGAAAGCTTACCAAAAACAACGAGTATTAACTTTTTTAAACCCTGAAGAAGACAGGTTAGGCGCTGGTTATCACATTATTCAATCTAAAATAGCGATTGGTTCAGGTGGGGCTTCAGGTAAAGGTTGGTTACAAGGTACACAATCACAATTAGAGTTTTTACCAGAGCGACACACCGACTTTATTTTTTCTGTATTTAGTGAAGAATTCGGTTTAATTGGCGTTAGTTGTTTATTATTAATCTATTTATTTATTGTTATGCGTGGGTTGTGGATAGCCGTAAACGCGCAACAAGTATTTACTAAGTTATTAGCAGGCAGTTTAACGCTGACCTTCTTTGTTTATGTTTTTGTTAATATAGGTATGGTGTCAGGGTTATTACCTGTTGTTGGTGTGCCCCTACCTTTAATCAGTATTGGCGGTACTTCTATGGTGACATTAATGGCAAGCTTTGGCATTATTATGTCTATTGCTACCCGCAAACGTTTTATTACCTAAGCGATATAGCATTAATTACATAAGCCACAGTGGATACACTATTTAACTTTAGCCCTTGGATATACACTATCACTATGCTCATGTTGTCATTAAAAAACTTTAAATACTGTTTTATTTTTATACTTATTTCTTACTTAATGGCTTGTACCCCGACTTCCCGGTATCAACAAAAAAAAGATACTGTTCCTTCAAGAGTACCTACATTACTTGAGCAGCAAGATGCAATTCCTCGAGTTGAAACAAAAAGTAGAGGTGGCAATAAAAATTACACAGTTAGAGGGAAGAACTACACCGTATTAAATACCGCGCAAGGATATAAAGAAGAAGGTATTGCGTCATTTTATGGTGAGAAATTTCACGGACACTTAACCTCTAATGGCGAAATTTATAATATGTTTAGCATGACAGCTGCACATAAAAGCCTACCTCTCCCTACTTATGTAAAAGTCACTAATTTAGACAACCAAAAAATAGCTATTGTACGTGTTAATGATCGCGGCCCTTTTCATCCTGGTCGAATTATCGATTTATCATACAGTGCAGCATATAAATTAGGTATATCTGGTATTGCAAATGTTAGTGTAGAAACGATTGATGTCCAAGAAAAACCGCCGATTCTATTAAACAGTAATGCCTCATCATTAATTGAAAAATCCACTGTCGTTACACCTAAAAATGAGCTTAATGAAAGTTCAATAGTAAGCACTAGCATTATTAAAGAAGCAGCTCCTATAATATTACAAGAGCAGCAAAAGGTTGCATTTATTCAAGTATTTGTTACTAGTGACGTTAATAATGCAGACAACATTAAATCATCACTAGAAAAACAATTTTCACAACCTGTACTTATTCAAAACAAAAACACCTTATACCATGTCTTAATTGGGCCTTTATCTGTAAAAGTAGAACGCTCAACACTTTTGCAGCAATTAAAAAGTGTTGGTTATAGTGGCGCTTTCAATAAAGAGGTTACACTACCGTAGCAAAGCGCATTTAACATGATATACTGAGCAATAGTATTTTTCTCGTCCACTGACAACATACAAAAACAGGTATTTTAGGTACATTATGTCTACTAAGCTGACAAAATCTTTTCCCACGCTTATCTCATGGTTTAGCGCATTAACGTTAAGTGTTTCTTCTTTTGCAAATGCCGTTATTATTCCCGACGCTCCTAGCATTAATGCCAAAGGGCATATATTAATTGATTACAATACTGGCAAAGTTATTTCTGAAAGCAATGCTGACGTGCAATTAGCCCCTGCTAGTTTAACAAAAATGATGACAAGTTATATTATTGGTACTGAGATCGCTTCAGGAAATATCTCTCCTGAAGATAAAGTAACCATTAGTGAGAATGCTTGGGCAACAGGTAACCCAGTATTTAAAGGCTCATCATTAATGTTTTTAGAGGTAGGTAAAGAAATTCCTGTTAAAGATCTTAATAACGGAATTATTGTCGCCTCAGGTAATGACGCTTGTGTAGCTATGGCAGAACATATTGCAGGTAGTGAAGATGCCTTTGCTGACTTAATGAATGCTCACGCACAACAATTAGGTATGAGTAGTAGTTTCTTTGAAAATAGTCACGGTCTAGACAGTACAGAACATGTAACAACACCAAGAGACATGGCAACTTTAGGAACAGCATTAATTCGTGATGTACCTGAAGAGTACGTTTTATATAAGCAGAAATCATTTACCTTTAACAACATAAAACAGCATAACCGTAATGGTCTATTATGGGATAAAAGCATGAATGTTGACGGTATAAAAACGGGCCATACTTCACAAGCAGGCTATAGCTTAGTAACGTCGGCAACTAAAGGTGGTATGCGTTTAGTGAGTGTTGTTATGGGCACTGATAGTGAACGTGCTCGTAAAGTTGAAAGTAAAAAACTACTTAACTATGGTTTTAGATTCTTTGAAACATACACGCCTTACAAAGCAGGTGATGTACTAACAACAAACCGCGTATGGATGGGTGATGTTGAAGAAATAGTTTTAGGCATGTTAACCGATGCATTAGTCACTATTCCTCGAGGTCAACGTAAAAACCTAAAAGCCACATTTGAATTATCTCGCCAACTTAAAGCGCCAATTGCAAAAGGTGAAGTGGTAGGTACCGTATTTTTACAATTAAACAATGAAGATATCGCTCAATACCCACTGATTTCTTTGAAAGAAATTAATAAAGGCGGTATTTTCAGCCGATTAATTGATTACGTAAAACTACAATTTGTTGAGTAACCTATAAAATTTCGTCATGAAATCATTACAAATCTAAACGCTTATATTATAAATATAAGCGTTTTTTTATAACCTTACTTTCACCTAATTTTTACATCACTAACAAAATAAAAATTAAATTATTATCTCAATAAAGAATAATGTTAAAATGTAATGAATAACGATCAATGGTAAATAGACTAAACATTGATTAAGAGTCACTTAGACGTACTCTACATGCAAAGCGAGAATAATATGCAAACTAAGTTTGATGAACTATTAGACTTCCCAACAGTACTAAACTTTAAAATCATGGGTGTGGCTTGTGATGAGTTACCTGATTTAATTATTGCTAAACTGCAAGAAATTGAACCAGCAGATTATACTTTTAAAATTAAACCAAGCTCAAAAGGTACTTACCACTCGGTTTCAATACCGGTAAGAGTAACAAGTAAAGAACACATAGAAACTATTTACAAAACGCTTAACAGCATAGAAGAAGTACGATACGTTTTATAATCATTTATCAGTCTAATATTTAACAAATACCCATAAGTTTTATCCGGTGTATTTAGAGTAAATATTCGGTATAATTTATAGATAAACTTAAGTCATCAATAAACCGTATAGATAACGAGTACACTTTGCAGCATTCTCTTATTATTCGACAACTTGCCAACCAAGATTACACCCATATTTGGCAAGCAATGAAACAATTCACCGATAATAGAGACGACTCTGTTAAAGATGAATTATGGCTAGTTGAACATTATCCTGTTTTCACACAAGGTCAAGCAGGCAAAGAAGAGCATTTATTAATGCCCGGTGATATACCTGTTGTAAAATCTGATCGTGGTGGTCAAATTACTTACCATGCACAAGGTCAACAGGTAATTTATTTTTTAATAAACTTACGCCGTAGAAAAATGGGCATAAGACAACTCGTAACACTGATTGAAAATGGTATTATCGATTCACTTGCTGACTATGATATTGAAGCAATAGCTAAACCCGACGCACCGGGTGTATACGTTAATGATAAAAAAATTGCATCATTAGGTTTACGTGTACGTAAAGGCTGCTCTTTTCATGGTTTAGCATTGAACGTAAATATGAATTTAGAGCCATTTCTACGTATTAACCCATGTGGTTATGCTGGTTTAGAAATGGTTCAAACTGCTGATATAAATGGCCCAACCACCGTAAATGAAGCTGGGCAGTCTTTAGTTAAGCATTTAAGCAAGCTACTTCAAGCAACTGATGTAAGCTTTAAAACAGGTTTGGAAACAGAATATGACAGTTAAAACTTCACGTATGGCGCCAGGTACTAAGTTACGCGACGCTGATAAAATGGCACTAATTCCAATTCAATTTATGCCTTCAGAGCGTGAAACAATGCTCAGAAAGCCTGATTGGTTACGTATTAAATTACCGAGAACAACAGATAAAATTGATCACATTAAATCATCATTAAGAAAGCATGGTTTACACTCTGTTTGTGAAGAAGCATCATGCCCTAACTTATCAGAATGTTTTAATCATGGTACTGCTACCTTTATGATTTTAGGTGATATTTGTACGCGTCGTTGCCCATTCTGTGATGTAGGACATGGCCGTCCACTTGCACCAAAAGCTGATGAGCCAAATAAATTAGCGTTAACATTAAAAGACATGAAGTTAAAATATGTAGTAATTACATCAGTTGACCGTGATGACTTACGTGATGGTGGTGCTAGCCAATTTGCTGAATGTGTGAAAGAAATTCAAATTCACTCACCATCAACTAAAATTGAATTATTAGTTCCTGATTTTCGTGGACGTATGGATAAAGCATTAGAAATACTTAATGCTCACCCACCGCATGTACTTAACCACAACATGGAAACAGCGCCGCGCTTATACACAAAAGCTCGACCTGGTGCTAATTACCAATGGTCATTAGACTTACTTAAAAAGTTTGGCGAAGCAAACCCTACAGTACCGACTAAATCAGGCTTAATGGTAGGTTTAGGTGAAACTAACGAAGAAATATTAGAAGTAATGCAAGACTTGCGTAACCATGGCGTAACAATGTTAACAATTGGTCAATATTTACAACCAAGTAAAGATCATTTACCTGTAGAGCGTTATGTTCACCCTGATGATTTTGACATGTTCCAAAAAGAAGCCAT